>JBKJNG010000146.1:0-3508 GCA_046596065.1 Phnomibacter sp.
TTGTTTGAATGCAACACCATCCATTCCTCCCTCAAGTTTTAAAATAGTTTGCCCTTTAAAATCCTGTACCATTTGGTCGATATCGGTTTTTATTTCCGGTATTCTTTCCTGCACATTATTATCATCCACCAGTGTAATAAATGAATTGTTATTCGTAATTAATTTACGGGCATAAATAAATAAAACCAGGTCGCTAATTCCTGATACCGGTATTAAAACTCTTTGCGCTTCCGAAAACTTTTTATTGATGAAAATACCAAGTGGAACTTTCACATTATCAAGAATGGCCTGGGTACGTTCGTCAAACAAACCGTGCTCAAATAATGGTTGCTGAAAAGTAAGAGTTCGATATAATTTTTCAGGCTCTATCAGTTTCGAAGTCAGCCCCAGCAAGTTGCCCAGGAAAGTTCCTTCATAAATCGATCGGCTGGTGCCAATCAACAATAGATCACAAACCGCTTCGTTTGCTATCCGTATTACCTCGGGAATTATATCCTGCGATGGCTTAAACAGCTTTGTAACTTTTATTTGCAAACGGTCGGCTTCTGCATTAACGAGGGCAAAAATTTTCTGTTCCCGCTTATCAATGTTATACTGGTTTATTTCAGAGCTGGGCGTAAGATGCAATGTTGTAATGCTTGTATTTTCTTTAGAACGTTTTATAAAAGCACTTGCAAGCCGCAACATGGCACGGCCGCTTTCAGGACTGCCAAAAGGAATCAGAATTTTATATTTAATTGTTGCTGTAGTTGATTCTTTTGTTTGGGCTGGTATACGTTTTTTCCTGTCGTATATATAATTAATCAGGTCCAAAGAAGGGCCAGTCATAAAGGTGGTAAACAATGCCATAATAACCATCATCGCAAAAATTTCAGGCGTTAGTACACCAAGATCGTAACCGATATTCAGCACTACGAGTTCCATCAATCCGCGGGTATTCATTAATGCACCAATAACCAAACTTTGGCGCCAGCTTTGCCCTACAAAACGTGCCGATAAAGCACTGCCTAAAAACTTACCGGCCACTGCAATAAAAATAATTCCGGCGCAGGCTTTCCACAATGAAATATCATTCAGTAAAGCTATCTGTGTTCGCAGGCCGGTAAATACAAAAAACAATGGCAGTAATAACACCACCGCTACATCTTCCACCTTATCAATAAACACTGTTCTGAAACCTGCATTTGAAGGCATAATAATTCCGGCCATAAACGCCCCAAACAATGCGTGAATACCTATGAGTTCTGCAGCATAGGCAGAGAGTAATAAAGTAATAAAAAATATGCCTACAATGGGCTTACTTAATTTCTCCCTTTCGGCATATTTATGTCCAACTTTTTTTAAGAATGGTCTTATAACAAATACCATAAGGCACACATAAATAATGGCAAGTGCAATGGTATATAAAGCGCTTACAAATGAACCAGCCTTTACTATAGCAATTACCGCTGCAAGCAGGCACCACGCGGTAATATCATCTGCAGCGGCACAGGTAATAACGAGTGCCCCAAGTTTGGTTTTACTTAATTGCCTTTCCTGTACAATGCGTGCCAAAACAGGAAACGCAGTAATGCTCATTGCGATACCAATGAATAACGAAAAAGCTATAAAATGAATACCGGGTGGCGCATAACTTTTGTATAAAAAATATGACAATGCCATACCAAATGTGAATGGTATTACAATGCTTGCATGGCTGATTACAATGGCGTCGTACGCCTTGTTTTTTAATACCTTAAGGTCAAGCTCCATACCCACCACGAACATAAAAAGTATCAATCCTATCTGGCTTAAAAACTGGAGATTGGGTAACGAAGCTTGCGGAAAAAGAAAGGAAGAATAACCAGGAAAATAATGACCAACCAATGAAGGTCCTAATACAATACCCGCAATTATTTCTCCAATAACAGCTGGTTGCCGCAGCTTACGAAAAACATAACCAAAAGCCATGGCCGCTACTATGATGGTTATTATCTGCAGCAGTAAAATTGCTAAAGGGTGTACCAGGTTTTGAGTGGCAGTCTTTTGAAATTCGCCCCAGCCGGAAATAGAATTTGTGCCAACAGCTACCTGTTGGTTCGGGCCCTGTAATTTAATTCCCTGCTGTAAAATATAAAAGATGCCACCTATGCTTCCCCCAATTAGAATAAGGTAATAGACAATGTTTTTCCAACCTGAGAAAGATGGTTTATCGGCAGTTATGTAAGATGATTGCAACATGATTCATTTTAAAGATAAGGCTTAATTAAAAAGCTTATAAAGAAAATGGAATCAGACGTATTATATAATTACTAACGGTAAAAACTTGCCCGACATAATCCTTTAACTGCAACAGGCTGTTAAGCAAGTAGTATTGAAAAAATTGCTTAAATGTTTCTTCTTCTTTCCGCGTTTGGCAAAATTAATTAATCGTATCAATTAATTTTTACCAGTGCCGTTATTAGTTATGATTGCAACAAAATTATTCATCATGCATAACCGGCATCCACTTAAAATTTCTTTGCTACTATCACCGTATTCTTAAACTGTTTCTTCTGGCCTTTCAGGTTGAAAATATCGGTATAAATAATGTAAGTGCCTGCCGGAATCCTTTGTAATTTATCATCTAAACCATCCCATTTAAATGAACCGGTTGCAGCAGTTGTAGTGTTGCGTTGCAGCGTTTTTACCAACCGCCCGGCAGCATCATAAATAGTCACGTTCGCCACATAGCCGGGCTCTGGAAATTTAAATGTGATTAATGTAAAATCTTCAAAGCCATCATTGTCGGGACTAAACATTTTTGGGTTGATGCTTATTTCACCCTGCGGCGTAAGATCAGCACGGTACTGACTGTTTACATACCCCGGTGTTCCAAAACCTGCGGTAGATGGGGCACTCGCCCAATTGGATGATTGATTGGTTGGTTTATTATAATCAATTCTTTCCAGTGAAACGCCCTGCTGATTATCCAGTAAAGCAAAATGCCATTTGCTATCGTAGCTTAATTCATCAACTACATTACCCTGGTTATTTAGTACAACAGCTGTGCCTTTATCATCCGGGAAAGAAGGTAGGGCAACAGTTAAAAATGCATCCGGATTTTTTGGAACGTATTGTTGTTTTACAATAGAAGGATCTGTTGTTAGTGCAATAAATTCTGCTGGAAACAAGAGGTAATTATCAATACTTAATTTTACCGGTGCGCCAAGTGCGCCGGTGCTGCTGCTCCTGTTTGCAATACTTATTCCTGCAAGATCGATGATCTTATTACTACGATTATAAATTTCCAAATAATCAACTCCAAACGGTTGTGGATCAAATAAAATTTCGTTGATCACCAAATCGAAACTATCAGCCTGCGACGCAAGCCCAAGTTTCGCGGTGTTATCTGTAGCAATAATATTTCCAGAACAATCACTAACATTCATAACTGTTACAGTGTAAACTTTTCCTGCTGTAAGTGCCATACTTAATGCAAGATTGACTTTATTAAATGTTGGCCCTTGTGCTATTGCAGTTGCTGGTG
>JBKJNG010000173.1:0-5416 GCA_046596065.1 Phnomibacter sp.
CGTTAAAGTCAGCAATAGCGAACAAAGTTTCCAGGCAATTTTAAAACTACTTTTCATTAGGTATTTTTTAAACATCAGGTAAATTACAGTTTATGCCAGCTAATAAAATCACAATGCTACCTTTCCAATCAAACCACCTTTGCAAATAAACTATGCAATTTGAAATGGATTCCAAGGGAACGAACCTGGACAGACAGGACTGCATGCACATAGCTGATCAAAATTTTTGTAGATAAGGACGCTAAATTTATTTATGTTACGAAAGAAGCATTATTTACAAAAGCTCATGAGTTAAAGGCAATTCCTTATAATCTTCCGGGAGCAGCATAAACATTCACCTTCGTCTACATCGTAAAAAAGTACAACATCACAGAACACGCAGTACAGCAGCTAGTATTTGTTGTTCGTGGTGCCGATACCGATCTCTTTGATCTTGCAACATTGTCCGCAAGATTGTAGGCAATATCAGCAGGTCTTTCCTGCAACTATACAAACGATCATAAAATGCTAAAAATCGGGATGAAACTGTATAATGGTTTATAGAGCCGGGCAAAATATGTACAGAATGAAAAATACACTTTGTAACCTTCATTATAAATATGAATGAACTTTCCAATCCGGTATTGTTATTCGGCATTGGCTTCCGGGATTTTGAATTAGGTACACTTGAAAAAAGTGCATGGTTTTTTACAAAAGCAGGTGCATTTGTATTTGGCAGCGGTTTAGCCATTGTTCCATTTTTGCATGGTGGTGTTGTAAATTAATACCATTGGTTAAACGAACATGAATTTATTGATGCGGTAGCCGTGGCCATGATTACACCGGGTCCTGTTGTAATAACAGTAGGTTTTATTGGTTATTTGATAGCAGGTCTTCCCGGCGCATCAGTTGCAGCATTGGCAACATTTTTACCCTGTTATTTATTTACTGTTTTACCCGCACCGTACTTAAAAAATATGGAAAAAACCCCGGCATAAGAGCGTTTGTAGATGGTATTACAGCAGCCGTTGTGGGTGCACTGGCAGGCTTCGTAATTGTAATTGCCATTCGTACTATCAAAGACATTCCAACAGCCCTAATCGCATTAATTACAATTGTAGTATTGTTAAGAATGAAGCAGGTGAAAGAGCCC
Organism: Phnomibacter sp.; assembly: GCA_046596065.1. Classification (GTDB taxonomy): domain Bacteria; phylum Bacteroidota; class Bacteroidia; order Chitinophagales; family Chitinophagaceae; genus Phnomibacter. Next base: position 1,133 of record JBKJNG010000173.1, read on the forward strand.
TATATTATTTTAGTGGCTGCTATTATTGGCGTTATAATAAAAACTTTATGAAATAATAAAAGCGCCTTTTAAAAATGTATATAACGGGGCCTCTATGCCGGGAACAATAGCATAACCTGATTTTTTTTGGCTTCAGCCCTTAAAATCTTTTCTCATTTTATTAGCCAGCCAGTCACCTGTCGTTAAATATCCGGCTTCTTCTAAAATAGCTTCATACCACAGTTAGCACTGCATATTTCCCTTACATAAAATTGGTATGCGTCATCCTTTCCAGGCCATCGCAGCGTAAGCTCAGGGTGACAACCTCCTTACGGAATCGAAACTGATAGCATTTGCATATGCATCAACTGATGAGATTTTAAACGGCAATTTAATGGGCAAAAAAATTTCCCACATAACCATAGCTACAAATATTAAGATGTATTAAAGACTGAACGATAGATTTTTGAAAATTATGCCCGTGGTGGCTTAATTTTTATGTTAATAATTTAATATGCATTCTTTCTTGTTTATTGTATGCATCTAACCGGTGATTTATATAAGCAGCAAGCCGTTTATATAACCGCATCTTTTACAGGTTATCACTTAAAAAATATAACGGGGCATTATAATGAAATTAAGATCTACTGAATCTGAATTACAATCGGATGTAGCTAACATACTGCAAATACCTATTGTTTCAACATTACTGGATGTAATTTGCCGCACAACGGGTATGGGTTTTGCAGCAATAGCAAGAGTAACCGACGACAGATGGATTACCTGCACCACACACGATAATATAAATTTTGGTCTGGCCCCTGGCGATGAGCTAAAAGTTGAAACAACTATTTGTCATGAAATACGACAGAGCGGTAACGCTGTAATAATTGACAACGTAGACGAAAATGCCGCCTTTTGCAACCACGCAACGCCTGCTATGTATGGGTTTAAAAGTTACATTTCAATGCCCATTTATCGCAAAGACGGGAGTTTTTTTGGCACACTTTGCGCTATAGATCCTAAACCTGCCAAGCTTAATAATCCCGCCGTTATTGGCATGTTTCATTTGTTTGCCGATCTTATTTCTTTTCACCTTAGTGCCGCAGAAGAACTACGCATAAGTGAACTTAATCTTGTAAACGAGCGGGAAGAACGTACAAAATTGCTGGAAGCGAAAAACCAGGAATTGCAAAAAATGAATGAGGAACTTGAATCTTTCGCCTATGTGGCCAGCCATGACCTGCAGGAGCCATTAAGAAAAATTGCAACCTATTCGGGCCTGATCTTACACAACGATGATACCAGGCTATCAGGTAAAAGCAGGAATTATTTCGATCGCCTGAATTTATCTGTAAAGCGTATGCAAACGCTTATCAATGATTTAATAATGTTCACCCAACTGAAAGATAAGCAACACCTTTTCGAAATAGTGAGTTTTAATGCATTGGTAGAAAAAGTAAAGGAAAATTTTGAAGAAGATATACAGGAGAAAGCATTTGTAATACAATCAGGTGAATTAGTCGACGCGTATTTAATACCTTACCAATTTAAACAGCTGTTACATAATCTTATCAGCAATGCCATAAAATTTAGCAGGCCAGGCCTGCAATCAGTTATTCAAATTACAAGTGCTGTAGAAACCAGAGATGAAATTTCGGCAAATACATTACTAACAGAGCAATTTTATTTTCATTTAACCATATCAGACAACGGTATTGGTTTTGATCAAAAATACAGCGAGCAAATATTTAACGTATTTCAAAGGCTTAATGGACGAGAAGAATTCGAAGGAACAGGCATTGGCCTGGCAATTGTAAAAAAGATCGTAGCTAATCACAATGGTTTTATTACAGCAACGGGCGATATAAACAACGGTGCACGCTTTGATATTTACATCCCACAACCCGCAGAAATTTACATGCCAATAAACATTGGGCAAAACAATATTGGGGTTGATCAGCAGCAGTTATCTGGCGCAGCCATTTTTTAGTTTGATATCGCCACCCGGCCTGTACCACTTCATAAAGGCCATTTTACGTTTCATCCCAAAATTAAATTTGAGAATATTCCCAGCATCTATATGCCGTAATTGTATTCAGTAGTGTTAGAAAATTTTGTATTATAATTAAATGGTCGCAGGACGCAGTATAATTTCCGCCGGTGAAAGTTATTATTATAACCAGTTTATTTTGCAGAACCTGCGAACATAAGAAGAGATTGCAACCAGGGTTTTAATTGAATTATTTTTCTTTGATCGCCTTGTTGAAACAGCGGCGAATTATCTTGTAAATAATACTTAAAGGCAAACTCAACAATCTTAAGCTTTGCCTCTATATGTTTTTTTATTATTTCAAGCAATTCAATTCGCTCCATAGTGTTTCCCGACGTAAGGGATATACAATTTTGAATATCTACCTCAATATCATTTTGAAACCAACCCAGGTATTCTTTAAAGCCGGGATGATCAATAGCGGGAAAATATAAAAGTTCATGTACAGTTTGAAGTTTAGGCACCAATTCGTTTATAAAAAATCCTGTTGCTTCTTTATAGTTTACAGCCAATACCTCGTTAATAGCAACTTGCAATTTTTGGTGAGGGCTCATCAGCATAATTTGTATTTCAAAGTTCGAAAAAATCATGCCTGAAACAAAAATATCACATTGCAAATTAGCCGGACGTTTTTCAGGCAATCAATAAAGCGGCTGCTAACCCTTATTATCAATGACTTAGGCAACATAGCGCTTACCCTAAAGTTAACAACTAACCATCTTACACTGGCTACAGCAATAAAAATACATTTAACTCATATTAATGCCATTATTCAGGCAATGTTTATACAAAGCAGATATAGCTGCCGATTTAAAATTTGCGATACTGCCATATTGTGAAAATGTGCTTGCCTGCCCATCGGGGTTAGCCGTAACAATTATGGGACCCTTGAACATTTTGAACTTTGGAACAATGTGGTAAATATGAAATTTCACAGGCAGCTGTATGTCTTTAGTTTCGAACTTAATGGCTTTTGCGTTAAACTCGTCGTCTTCATAATTGAACTTAAACAAGATCGTATCCATAAATTATTTTCTTAAATATAGCTTTATCATGCAACTTGTATGCCCTAATATTAAATACAGTAACCCTGCGGCTGTAGCCCGCGGAAAAACATCCTAACAACATTTGTATTGGCTTTAGCCATTACCTGGTGCATATTTATTTGATTAAAGAATATTTATCCCACCATTTCAATGGCTTTGCAGGCAGCTTCCAATGCTTTTACTTTTAAAGATGACTGCGATATTTTTTCTGCTGAAAGCGGGGCCAATTTTTTTGCTGATTGTCGTTTCAATGCATTCAATAAAAGCAATTGTTCGCTACTGGCTGAATTTGTAATAACTGCAATATGCCGCAGGCTTTCCAGCGCAACATTACGTGCCGTATAATGCTCCGCCAGTTTTTGCCGGGCAACAGCAAGCTGGCGATTCATACTTAATATATAACGTTGCGCAGCATCGCTGGTCAACGGCTCCACTCCTTCCGCTGCTGGTTCGCCAGTAAAAACATTTTCCTGCATGGCGGTGTACAGGGCTACCAGCGTAAACGCCGCATTTGAGGGTAGTTGCCGTTGTCTTATTTCAACTTTACCCAGTAAATCCCGCGAAACGCCCAGGTAATCGGCCAGTTGCTGCTGGCTGCATTGTAATTTTTAGCGAACAATGGCGGCCATTGATCCAGTGTTTTTCATATTTTAAAAATACAATACCGCTGTGGTTGTCACAATTTATTTTCCAAAAAAATATTTTTGACCAAAAAAGTCACAAAACGATTTGTCACAAATTATTTGTGCGAGCAAAAATTTGACAGGTAAGAATAAAGTAATGCATTGATGATGCAGCTCTGGTAATAATATCTCAAACATCTTGTCGACAGCATCGACTGGTATCATTCACTGTATGATTACTTGAATAGGTGATCCGCAGTTTCGTAGCACTGACACACTTTTCAGACGGTGGATATGTTAACTAAATAATCCTTTTACATTCTCCATTAAGCCGCCTGCACCACCAGCAAACATAGATTTCAGATCCTGCAGGTCAACATCGCCATCACCATCTTTATCCAATTTACCTACTCCAAACTTATTTAGCATAGATTGAATGTTAAGACCGCCAGTTTTACCTCCACTTAAACTATTGAAAATATCCTGGATATTGAAACTGTTATCCGAAGGATCAGCTGTTTTTGCAGCCAGTTGATCCATTGTTTGTGGAACTACACTGGTAGCAACTTTCTGTGCTTCTTCT
>JBKJNG010000188.1:0-2843 GCA_046596065.1 Phnomibacter sp.
CTCAGGGTAAACTCCACGATGCTTAATAGTAGCACAAAAACTAAGTACAATAAATTAAACTTCTAGCTCTCAACAAAAACCCCAGCTTCTGCCTTGGTTCGAATCCTCATGAATAATTTTATTTTCTTCCCCCTCAAAAACTTTTTCTACATTGTTCCATATTATGTTAGCCAATCCTGTTTATGTAGCTGCTGTACTGTTACTGCTTATTGCTTTCGCAGAGTGGCTGGCATCAAAAAAATATTTTAATTACCTCGGCTCTACTTTAATTGTAATACTGGCGGCTGCTGTGCTGGCTAATGTGCACATCATTCCATCCTCATCGGATGCGCCGCCATTGTACGATGGCATCTTTACTTATGTTGCCCCGCTTGCCATCTTTTTTTTACTGCTGGATGTAAAACTGAAAGACCTCCGCAAAGCAGGGCTGCCCATGCTTTCCATGTTCTTATTGGGTTCTGCCACTACGGTCATAGGAACCCTGGTCGGCTTTTACATGATAGCGCCCCAGCACCATGGCGTGGAAAGTGCGTATGCAGTGGCAGGCATGTTTACCGGCACCTATATCGGCGGCAGTGCCAACCTTAATGCAATAGCAATTCAATACGGAGTGATAAAGAACGGAACCTTGTTTGCCGCCATCAACGCAGCAGATAATATCATTACTACCATTTGGATAATTATGACACTGGTGCTGCCTGCTATATTGCAAAAATGGATGCCGCGTAAAATACCTGCCTCTTCAAAAAGTAAAAAAGAAGATATGCAGCCCCTTGCAGTAACAGAAGCTATAAGTGTGCTAAGCATTTCTGTTTTACTGGCATTGGGTGCAGCAAGCTTATTCATTTCACAACTGGTGAGTAGTTATATTCCGGCAGTGCCTTCCATATTGGTGCTCACCACCATTGCGCTGATGCTTGCACAGGTGCCTGCAGTGCAAAAAGTAAAAGGCGGTAAAATACTTGGCTATTTTATGGTGCTGCTTTTTCTTGCAGTGGTGGGCGCTTACTGCGATATTGCTGCATTGGTGCACAATGGAAATGTGGCAATTACTTTACTGTTGTGGGTAACTGCCATTGTATTTATCCACGGCATTTTATTATTTGTAATTGGCGGTTTGTTCAAACAGGACTGGGCAATAATTTCTATTGCTTCCAATGCCAATATCGGGGGTGCTACTTCTGCAGGTGTGCTGGCAACAGCTTTGGGAAGGAGTGATCTGCGGCTTCCAGGAATTTTGGTTGGCTCCGTTGGCAATGCCATAGGCACCTACCTTGGCGTGCTGGTAGCAGAATTTTTAAAATGATGTTGCCTCATATCTCCAGCCCCTCCAGATACACGATCACATCCATATACTTAGCCCAGGCCTTTTCCCAGTTGCTCAGCGCTTCATCATGCTTTTCTTTATCTTCCGGCTTAATATTTTTGGCCCTGATATAGGCGTCTATCTTTTCCTTTTTTTGGCGGTAAAGCTCTTCCAGTTGCTTTTTATGTTCCATGGTTTATTTTAATAACATAACCACAAAAATCTGCCCATCATTTTCCAAACAGAATACAAGAGGCGGAGGTGAAAAATAAATATTCAATACTTAATGATCAAGGGATTTTAATCGTTTGAAGTTTTAGCGTGAAAAACAATTTTAAATGCTTAGCCAATAGAAAAAGTACCCTTTTAAACAGGATTTTTCATTTTCGATGGAATTCTATAATTCAAATATTGTTATAAACTCACACTTACCCCAACTTTGATGGAATTGTTATATGCATTTGTATTTTGATTTGCATCGATCTTTGACAGGCCATAATCGTACGAAGCGCTGAACGTTATCCCCTTGCTAAAGGTAAACCCAATACCGCCGGTAACACCTACATCCCACCGGTTGAAGCTGGAAGTAACATCCATATCATTGCTGAGGATGTTTATTCCCAGCAATCCCACCTTTGAATGTAAATTGGCTTTTGAAAGATAAGAGATTTGCGGACCTGCAAATAACTGCAGCCCGCCCACATCTGCTTTCAGCAATACGGGAACATCGATGTAATCCAGTGCCAGTTTGGCCGTGCCACCGGCACTTAAAAAGCCCAGGCCTTTGGTGTTTAGCTGGCCGGTCATTTCATACCCTTTCTGTGAATAATATACCCCCGGCTCCAGATATAACCCGGTGGTAACGGGAATGGTTGCAAAGCCACCTGCAAAAAACCCGGTAACATTTTTAGTGGTAAGCGCACCGCCGGCAAGATTTACCAGGTTGTTAAAATTGTTGGCAGCCTGGCCCCTTATACCCGAAGAGGAAAGCCCGGCTTTAACACCAAAAGATATTACAGAAGGCGCCGGAGAGTGTGATTGAAATTTTGTTTGTGCAAAAGAAAGGGTAGCCATACTACCTGCGAAGGAGAGCAAAAAAAGTTTTTTCATAAAAATGTAAGAGCCGGATTTTTTAGCCGTTCTGTTTGGTAAGAAGATAATAAACAGATAAAGATTAATGAACGCCTGATAACTTTTTGTTAATGAAGAAAAATAAATTGTATTGGCCCGATTCAAAATAAAAGAGCCTCCCCAAGGAGGCTCTTTACAATTCTTAGATACTAAAATTAGTTTTACTACATGGGGATTGGGGCTTTTCAGGGATCGTGATTTAGAGAGCGGACGATTTTTTGCGGATGATTTTTGATGGACCGGATATTTTTTTTTACCGCAGAGAAGTGAGAAACATGAGTTTTCGCAGAGGGTCTCAGCGTTACCTCTTTTGACTCTTGTTCTCAGCGGTAAAGATTACTTTCTCACTTTTACTGCGCTGCCTTTTACAACAACTGCAATTAGAATACAAAAAGTATTGCCAAGC
>JBKJNG010000230.1:0-5680 GCA_046596065.1 Phnomibacter sp.
ATTCGAATTCCATCTGCCCGAACCGATGTCAAGGCTTTCACAATTGTTTGGTCAATTACAATTATATCAGGTAAGGGCTTCCGCAACCCGGGCATTGTAAATTTTCGCTCCGGCTCAGCCTGCCACCCAACTACAAACGTTTTCAGGGTTCAATAAATAGCCACTTATATTTCTTTCCAGGAAAGCCGTAAGTAGATGGCATTCCTGACATTGGTATTCCATTATACGTTAATGCATGGTTTCGAAACGTATACGCCTAAATTGATTGAATTCAGTAACCATTTCACAGCAATTATAAATGTTAGTAACGGCCATTCCCCATCCCCATTCGGGGTATTGCTGCCTTGGCCGTTTCAACAGTTTTGCATTCTTTCTTTTAAAAAGTTGAATAAAGCCATAAGGCGTTTAGGTATCAATTTATATACAGGCGCTGTAGGTAAATGTATAAATTATTCGATTGGGTTTAAGTCGCTGAAAATCCTTAATCTGCGAAAAGGCAAAGGTTGTCTGCTACCGGCTGGTGATGTAATACAAGATTGGCGTAAGATTCAACGGTGCTGCGAGGGTGAATGTTGAAGAACTAAAACAGTTCATTGGCCAACTCTACTGATTGATCCTACAAATGCTGCCAGTGGGATTATTCATTACATCGATGATGGACAAAATTTCATGGGAAGTATCCCATAGAGCGGGGAAATTTTTGATAGAGGTTCTAAATAAAAAGATTGATAATCGTTTCATAGAAGCTGTTCATAAAATCAATTTTAAACTACAATTGGTAAACAGCCCGTTGCATTATCCGTCACCAAAATGATGGGCATACCCTACTAAAATGGGGAAGTCAGGGGTTGTTAATAACGCAATATACTTAGGCCTTTCGACAATGATTTAAGGCTTGCCTTTATATTCTTCTATTTTACCCTGTACACAGATATTTTTACCTGTATACATTTCACTAAGTGACTTTTAAAAATTGCCATAATTACCAGGGGAAACTATTATGTTCAGGGGATTATTGGAAGAATTGCCACCGACTCTTATTTGTGTAAATGTTAGTGTTTCTCTTACACTGTAAACATGCTCACAAATGGTTTGTCTTGCCAATAGTTTTTGTCGTTTTTTTAAAACCAATATCAGAAAAACTTACAATTATTTTTTGCTGAAACTTCGGGGTGGGCATGCCTGCAAATCACCCATTCAAAACAAACGGAATATTACGCAGGTATGTTATCAAAGTGGATTCTTTAGTATAGCAAACTTTTATAAATGTCTTAAATAAATTACGGGCAATTGCCCACTTGGATATCAAAAAGCAACAGTTAAAAAATGACGAAAACTAAAAGTCTTTAACCACGGGCACAGCAGCATCCGTCATTATACTGATTTGATGTTTGATATGTGCCGGATCCAAAACTTTTTTCCAATCGTGTTTAAAAATTAGTGGCTTTCCAATTTGAATCGCTTTGTAACATGCATCAGAAAATACACCACCTGGTATTTTGTCGAAACAAAGGGCCAATTCAATGTTGATATGGCCCATAAAAAAATCATACGCTGCTTCTCTTGGCACCCCTTTACGAATCACTTCATCCAATGCCTCCCTCATGGTTACCATTACGGCACCCAAAAAAGTTTCAGCTAATCCCGGCTCAAGCATTGCCATATTTTCAGCAGTAATTTTATGCGATTTACTTACGGGAGCATAAAATATTTTTGCCAAATCTTCTCCTATTTGATAATGCGCTTCGGGGCCTTGAAATAATGCACAAACGATGACTTGTTTTGCTCCAATGCCACCAAAAAAATCAAAGTGCTTACTTTCATCACTTTCCCAATTAAAAACAGAGGGATGGGTTGGGTGTGCAACAAAATAAGTGATATCCGCTCTTGCAGGTAAATGACCACCTACGGCAGCGGCAGGGTCCAACGTGATAACAATACAACCGGCCTTAAATTTATCTACATATCCCGTAGCCACTTTGCCGATAAAAACATCGGGAACAGCAAGAATTACAACATCTGCATCCGGTATTGCTTCATCCCCTGAAATTTCAATGCCCCTTTCATTTAGTCTTACTTTACCAGCATCACTTATTTCAAGATAAGACACATCAAATTTATTTGATTGAAGAAAATTATCTGTCAGCCTGCATCCCATTTTTCCGCCTGCTCCTACTAAAGCTACTTTCATTATTTGTTTTATTTTGCTGTTAAAAATTAATTTTGAGAAATGCCTAAGTATGCTTTTTCAAAAAAAGTTTCATCTCCATTTTGTCCACCTTTTAAAATAATCTGCAGATTATCCATTGCAGTTTTTTCTGAATGAGATAAACACATAGGCGCTCCGGGTGCAACAGGCATCAAAAATTCCAATGCTGATATTTTTAACTGTTGGGTAATTTTACCAGACGTATCACCACCAACTGCAATTACCCTTGTTGTTTTTGTATTTTCAATTATCCTGCTAAGTAAATCCCCTAATAAATTGGGTAGTCTGTCTTGCCCCCCTGAAATATTTTTTACTACTACAACAGAAGGATCATCTTGCCCCAATGCAGAATAAATTATTAACGGTGCATTTTTTTCGAGTACAGACACCGCCATTTCCTGTATTCTTTCTTCCTCGGTATTCCGATTGCCATCGTTTAATAGTTGCAGCGGATCAATAGCCAACGTGTGAAAACCTTTTTGTTTTGCACATTGAATTTGGCCAGCAGTAACAGGCGAACAACTGCCAGACATCACCAACATTTTATCAGCCTTACCAACCGGTTCAATTAAAATGGGCTGTCTATTTTCGGAAATTGTTTGATGAAAAATGGCATGTTCTACCGCAGATGACCCAACGATTAGTTGATTTTTTTTGATAGAAATATTGCGGAGTAATTTGCCAATTGTATTTAAATGACGATCGTTTAAAGTATCAAAAAGTATAATCTTTCCATCTGCCTCATTTACCAATTCATTAAAACCATCGGATAAGGATTGCTCATTTTCATCAAGCGCCAAAACATTTATCAAAGCACTTTTTCTATCCGATTGTTTTTTTAAATGCCGCAGAAGATCACTTTCATCCATGGGTGTTATTGGATGTTTCGACATGGTAGGATGCCTGTCTAACCGATACGTAACTCCATTAACCCTTGCAAATAGATTACCGAATACCACAAAACGATTTAGCCTTGGCATACCAACAAGCAATGGAATAAACCCGCTTTCAAAATAGTTGGCGGCAATATCAATGGCCAATCCAATGCTCCCTGTTTGTGGAGAAGAATCGAAAGTGGAACATATCTTATAATGAAAATAGTCTGCCTTCCAATCTGCCATTTTTTTAAATAAAGCGGGCAAATTATTTTGCAATTGTTGCGGTGAAAAACTTCTGCTGATTCCTGCTACCCCGGCTACCTGCGGCCGTTGGTTTGCAAATAATTTATTTTTAAAACCAAAGTTTTTAATAGCAGCAATTGTTGGTGGCGCCATGAATAAAACGGTGGGGATACCCATCAAAGCCAATGACTCCATTACATCGGTTGAGCCGGTAAAATCGTCTCCATAAAATGCCAGCTTTAAAAATGAATGGTTACTTTTTTCCATAAAATTCCAACGCTTTTTTTATCTGGGGATAGGTGTTTGCAATGTCTGCCAACTGATTTCCATTCATGCCTTCGCTCCAGGCAATTTTAATACTTTCAACACCCGCGTTCATACCATCGGGATGTGCCGTAATGCCGCCGCCACACAGATACATCAGGTTGGTATTGCCGACTAATTTAAAAGTATCAGCAGCCTGATCGGCCCATTGGCCACTCGATACCACCGGCATTACCTGGTACGAACCACCTGCTTCATCCTGGCAACTTGCTATTGACCTAAGTACGGATTCATCACTTTCACAAAACTTATTTCGCAGGCCATTGGTGTGTAGATGATCTACCCCTGCCAGGCTAAATATTTTTTTATATACCTGAAATGTAATGCCCATTACTTCGGGCCGATAAAACATTCCCCAACCATTTCTATGGCCATGAATAGGTATCTGCGAAAAATCGCTAATGTACTTTGTGGCCGAAATTCCTACCCAGTTTAAGCTTAACATAATACATGTGCCCCCCTGAGCAAGCACAATATCATGCCTTCGTTTCATGTCGTCCATATCGCCGCTAATATTGAAAGCAAACATTACTTTTTTGCCGGTTGCATCGGCCTGCCGGTTGATGGCATCCATGCAACATTTTACCCTTTTTTCAAACGGCGAATGGGGCGGATCAGCCAATAATTCGTCATCTTTTATGAAGTCGAGTCCGGCATCAATCAAATTGTTAACCTGTATGCCAGTAGCTTCAGGAGTTAAGCCTACACTGGGTTTTATAATAGTACCGATAATCGGCCGATCGTACACGCCGGTTAGTTTTTGTGTTCCGCCTATTCCAAATTTAGGCCCTGCGTAGTGCTGTTTATATTCTGCCGGAAGGTCAATGTCAATCAATTTAATGCCTGAAAACTGCGATAGCTCAAACAGGTTTCCAGCAACCGTTGCCATTAGGGTAGATAAATTGCTACCCACGTTTTCATAATTCCAGGACAGACCAACTTTTGCTCTTTGAAATAGTAGTTTCAATTGCCCTGTAGGTGGTTTTGAATCTGGTAAAAAGGGGACATCAGATGAACCCATTGGCTCAATAAAATCAACTTTAGCTCCAAACCTTTCTGTTAGTTCAGCGGTCTCGCCCGGTAGTTTTACAAATGTTCCTGACGATTGCTCACCTGCTAAAATTGTTACTGCTTTTTGCAGCGGAAAAGAAGTTTCAATAATGTAAGTTGCTTTTATTCTTTCAGCCATTATTTATCTTTATCGTTTTTTAAATAAAAAAATCAATCTCAAATATTTCACGTTCACCGCTTTCATTTTCCAATACCAGCGCATCTTTTCTTAATGGATTGGGAACAGCTTTATTTATTATAAATTTTGGTTTAAAGGCTGTTATTTTTTTAAGCAAATCATATATGGGCGACCCGCCGTTTGTATTGATAATTCCTTTTTCACCCATTGTTTCGTAAAAGGTTATTTGCGCTGCTCCTGACAGGTATTTTAAAGTTAGTGCCGTCCAGTTTGCTATAAAATCCGTATGCTGCCTTGCATCAATTGATAAGGCAGGAAACCCTCTTGGCTTAAGCGTTACCGGTGAAATATGAATCGGCAATTTTGTGAATGACTGTATAGTTTGAATGCAGTATTGTTGTGCAGCTAAGTTTTCAATAAGTGTTTTGTCGTCATTTAAATGCACTTGTGGGTTAATAGAAAAACTAACAAAATCCAGTCGTTCATCGGTTATCCTGTTTCTATTTAATTCCGCAAAAAATACATCAGTACCTGCACCAATTTTTATAAACGGAAAATCAGCTTTTATGATAGGGATGATAAAATCTAATAGATGCCGATCCGGCACTACGGCATTATTTTTCAAAATAATAATTGAAGCTACTGTAGCATTCAACACTTTTTTTAGTTGGATATATTCATTTTTATAATCATCAAAAAAGACTACCAGTTCTATCTTTGTATGAAGCAATCCTGCTTCTCCAATTGCGGCTTTCAATGTGTTGTTCCAACAAGTATCAAAGCGAATTTCAACCCGGTAATGATCAATTATAATTTGGTTTAACAGTGCCACTTGTT
>JBKJNG010000415.1:0-2870 GCA_046596065.1 Phnomibacter sp.
CGGTATTGCAGATCAGTAAAAAGGCTCCACGCATCTGATAGTTTGTATTGCCATTTTGCATAAATATTCGCATCTGTTTTCTTCGCATCAAGGTCATAATAGCGATGGTTAACATTCGGCTGAACCTCAGTCCAAATCACTTCGCCATAGTGGCTGCCCGGGTAAAAACTCCATCCGCCACCAACAGTAAACTGGCTTTTGCCTTTTTGATATTGCAAGGATAACACCTGTCCCCACAATTTGTTTTTAAGCCATAATCTTCTAACCAGATCAGTTGAATACGTAGTATCCGAACCGCTGATAAAAGGCTGCAAACCATAGTCGCTTAAATCCTTTCCGGCTTTATATTCTTCATAATAACCACGGCCAGCGCTCAGGTAAAAAGCAGTATTAAAAGCGAGTTGGTTAGTAAATTGTTTGGTATAAATTAACTGGTAATGTTTTTGCCAATAATTATCTGTCTGGTTGTCGTAAGGTTCACCAGGCTTTTCAGTGCCTGCGGCATTATAAGTTCTGTTTGTTTTAAGATCACTTGCAGAAATGCCATACCACGATTGGTAAGTTTTTTCTTTACCCAATATCACATTCAATTTTAAGGAAGATTTTTTGCCCCAGTAAGCCGCATTCAGATAGCCGCCCTGCAAGCTGCTGCTTGCACGGTCTACATAACCATCGGTTCTAATGTTTGATAGCCTTGCATCGATCGTAAATTTTTTGCCGATTAGTCCGGTGCCAAACTTGATGGTGTTTTTGAAGCTGTTGAAAGATCCAAAGCTGTTATTCAATTCCCCATAAGCTTTCTCATTGTATTCGTGGGTGCTAAAATTCATGCTGGCACCAAAGGCACCAGCACCATTACTGCTGGTACCAACACCGCGCTGAATTTGTACCGAGGAAACCGATGAAACGAAATCGGGCAGATCAACAAAATAAGTTCCCTGGCTTTCGGCATCGTTATAAGGAATCCCGTTGATGGTCATATTAACCCGGCTTGCGTCACTGCCGCGAATGCGGATGCCCGTGTAGCCAATGCCATTACCAGCATCGCTATTAATTACTACGTTGGGAGTTTGGTTCAATAAAAATGGAATATCCTGGCCGAGGTTATTTTTTTCAATAAAGGCTTTGTCGATATTCGTTTTCGCAAAAGGAGCTCTTTCGTTGGCCCTGATGGCTTTTATTTCCACTGGCTGTAACACCGCATTTAATGCAGTCATTTTAATGCTAACCTGCTCGGCAAATGGCAACTGAAGCTTTTGCGAAAATGCCTGGTAACCAGCATAAGTACTTGTAAGATTGTAAGCGCCTTCCGGAAGATTTTTAAAACTAAAGCCACCATCCGCACCGCTGGTAGTAGTTGCTTTAACGGGGCCGTTAATCACAACTGTTGCGCCTTGCAATGCTTGGTTGCTGTCACTAATTTTTCCTGAAAAACTTAACTGGGCATGTAAAGTGTTGGATAAAATACACCCGGCTAAAAAACAAATCCATTTCATAATATCAATTTTAGGATTTGCCCGGAATGTACACGTACACGACAAAAGTCGGCACCTGGCCTTACCTACGCAGGTATTATCCTGATCAGGTTCAACGGGACTATCTCAGTCTTAGTGTTGGTACACCAAAACACCCCGGGCGATCTAACCGCGAAATTAGGGAGCTAAAAAAGTATTAAAGCTTTTTATTTTATCATTTTTTTGAAAAAGGCAATTTGGAGCCGTCATCGGTATAGCATGCTTCAGCTGTTGTTCCGGCCAATTAGCCGTACTCCGCCACAGCCCAATGCACAAATCTTCAGCGGGGTACCTGCTATTGTCCGGCAGCCTTTTAACAGCGGAACAATACTCAGCTTTTGGCTGCGAAATTATTACGTTTATCAATTTTGAACAGTTTCCTCTGCGCTTTCAAAAAATACTTTTTACATTTTGTAACATAAGCTTCTTGCCATGCGTACCATAACAAAACACACAAACAATGAAAACAATTCAATGGGTACTCATTTTATTCCTGCAACTGGGATGGTTGCCGGGTAACAGTCAAAAAATTATTAATGACCCCAACGCTGAATCAAGAACTGTTGGTCAGTTTAACGCAATTGTGGTAAGCAGTTCTATCGATCTCTTCCTCACACAATCCGGCACATCTGCGGTAGCAGTAAGTTCAAGCGATCTTAAATACCGCGACCTTATTGTTACAGAAGTAAAAAACAATACCCTGTACATTTCATTTAAAAACAAGGGCAATGACTGGGGCTCAAAAAACCTGCGGGCCTATGTTGCAGCGACTACGCTTAACCGTATTGAGGCTTCCGGTGCCTGCGATGTAAAAGTGGAAGGTGGCTTTAAAGCAACCGATCTTGAAATTACGCTTAGCGGTTCCAGCGATTTTAAAGGACAGGTTACTGCTCAGAATTTAAAACTGAATGGTAGCGGTAGCAGCGATTTTATTATCAATGGCAGCACCACCAACCTACGGGTTGATGTAAGCGGTGCAAGCGATGTAAAAGGCTTTGACCTTGTAACAGATTTTTGCGATGCGAGCGCTTCAGGTGCCAGCGACATAAGCATTACTGTAAATAAAGAATTGAAAGTAAAAGCATCAGGTGCAAGTGATGTTTCTTATAAAGGTAACGCTACTGTAAAAGAAGTGTCAACCTCGGGTGCATCGGACGTAAAGAAAAAAGGATAAAAAAATAGTTGGCTGTAAAAACTTCTACCCCTACATTTGCAATCCAATTGAAAAAAGCGATAGCTGAAAAGGGAAAATAAAACGTCTTAATTCCTATAAAGATACATCGCGAAGTAGAGCAGCGGTAGCTCGTCGGGCTCATAACCCGAAGGTCGTAGGTTCGATCCCTACCTTCGCAACTA
>JBKJNG010000533.1:0-7683 GCA_046596065.1 Phnomibacter sp.
TAAGAGATGAATGCTGCATTCTTTAATAATATTTTATTACGAAGACGTCAAACCAGTCTTCTTAATGCCATTGCATAGCCAAAATGCAAACCGTCGTGTACTGATACAAACTTGATGGCATCATCAATACTGCTTAAGGATACATTGTAGCTGGTGGTATAATCTGTATAATTTGTAAATACTTTATCCGAGTAATCAAGTTTTAATTTTTCAATCGTGAGCTCTGACAGTTTCTTTATATGATTGAGTTTATTCTGATCAATAAACGCTTCAGGTTTTGTTCCCTTTTTAAACAACTCAATAAAATTTTCATCAACAACCGGAGATATACCTGCAAGCCTGTAACACAATACTTGTTGGGCCGAAATGGCATGTGCGAAATTCCAGATGATATTGTTATTAAAACCTGCTGGTATTTTGTTAACCTGTTCAATGGTAAGACCATCTAACAACTGAATAAAGTTTGTTCTTGTTTGCGCTATTATTTCGAAGTATTTTTCCATATGCTGGTACAGATAACTATATGTTTTTCATCGAATCAACCAAATCGTGACAATGAATAATTAAACTGCTGCCGTTTCAAATTGCTTAGCCATTGCATGCAGGTCGTCTTCCATCACTTCTTTTTTAATGTCGGCTATTTTTAAAAACTCCTGGTACAAAGCATCTACATCGTCCCGTGTAAATTGGTAACCTAATTTGTGTAACCTGAAAGCAAGTGCGCTACGACCACTGCGGGCGGTTAAAACGATTTTAGATTCATCGGCACCTACGTCTAACGGATTAATAATTTCGTAGGTAAGCGCTTCTTTTAAAAAGCCATCCTGGTGTATGCCGGAAGAATGCGAAAAGGCGTTGCTTCCAACAATGGCTTTATTAGGCTGAACGGTCATGCGCATGGTATCAGAAACCATGCGGCTCATTGGGTTCAGCAATTCAGTTCTTACATCAGTATATAAATTCAACGATTTGTGCTGTTTCAGCACCATTACCACTTCTTCCAAGGATGTGTTGCCCGCTCTTTCGCCAATTCCGTTGATAGTACATTCTATTTGCCTGGCACCCGCTATTACACCGGCAATTGAGTTGGCCGTTGCCAAACCAAGATCATTGTGACAATGGCACGAAAGAATTGCCTTATCGATATTAGGGACGTTGTTCATGAGGAAAGCCATCTTTTCACCATATTGGTGTGGCAGGCAATAACCTGTGGTATCAGGAATATTCACCACGGTAGCACCGGCTTTTATAACGGCTTCTACCACCCGGGCAAGGTATTCGTTTTCAGTACGGCCGGCATCTTCTGCATAAAATTCTACATCGTCTGCAAAGTTCTTAGCCCATTTTACCGATTGTATGGCACGAACTAAAATGTCTTCGCGGTTACTGTTGAACTTGGCTTTAATGTGCAGGTCCGAGGTGCCGATGCCCGTATGGATCCTTGGAAGTTTGGCATATTTCAGTGCAGCGCCGGCAACTTCAATATCTTTTTGAACCGCACGGGTAAGCCCGCAAACCGTAGCTTTTTTAATTACTTTACTGATTTCCTCTACCGAAGAAAAATCGCCGGGAGAGGAGATCGGGAAGCCCGCCTCAATAATATCAACGCCCAGTTCTTCAAGATGCAATGCGAGTTCAACTTTTTCAGCAGTATTTAGTTTACAACCTGGCACCTGCTCGCCATCGCGGAGCGTGGTGTCGAAAATCTGAATTTTATCAGCCATGTAATAAATTTAATAGTTGAGAAAAGGCTATCACGCGTTTTTGATATTGGATACATTGATTTAGTAACGGCAAAGCACCTTGTAAAGTTAAATGCGGTTACTTTTGTAATTGAATCCAAAATTGAACCAGTTTTACACTCCCTAACTAAGGGTAAAAACAGCTCAAACCCAATACAGGAGCGGATTTCATTAACCAGGAGATTACAATGCCTAACCGACAAAAAGATGATCTTTTTCAACTGATAAAATCGCTTGGAAAGGGCGAAAAACGCAATTTTAAGCTGTATGGGCAGCGAAACACTGCCAATACTGAGCTGAAAGTGATCCAGTTATTTGATGCCCTTGACCGCATGGAGGACTACGATGAAGCACAGTTGCTGAAGAAAAACCCTGATATCAGTAAACTACAGTTAAGTAACCTGAAGGCAAGCTTGTACCGCCTTATTATGGCCAGCCTGCGACTTCTAAAGGATGATGATAACATAGAAATGCAGTTGCATGAACAGCTCGACTATGCCCGCATTTTATATACAAAAGGACTTTACCTGCAAAGCCTGAAAGTACTGGAGCGTATGAAACTGACTGCCAGGCATTTTAATCAGCACTTGTACCAGCAACTTGGGGTAACATTCGAAAAAAAGATTGAAGCGATGTACATTACCCGCAGCATGGAAGCCAGGGCCGACCACCTGGCTGAAGAATCGGATATGCTGGGTGATGTTATTAAACGGGTGAATGCCATGAGTAATCTGAGCCTCCAACTATATTCATGGTATATAAAGCATGGGCATGCCCGCAACAAACAGGATGAAGAAGCGGTAGAATATTATTTTAAAACACACTTGGCGCCGGAAAATAAGCAGGGTCATACAGCTAAATCTCCTGGTTTTTACGAAAAGCTTTACCTGTACCAAAGCTATTGCTGGTATTCTTTTATATGCCAGGATTATTTGACTTATTACCGCTATGCACAGCGTTGGGTAAACCTGTTTAACGATCATCCACAGATGAAACAGGTAGAAAATATCCAGTTTATTAAAGGGATGCACAACCTGCTGGGTGCACATTATGATCTTCGAAACGCCAAAAAATTCTTCGGGGTTTTACAACAGTTTGAAGATTTCTGGAACAGCCCGCAGGTGCAGGGTAACGATAATTACCGCATCCAAACTTTTTTATACCTCTACACTTCAAAACTTCATAAGCATTTTTTGACTGGTACTTTTACGGAAGGTCTGTCACTGGTTCCTGAAATTGAGGCAAAGCTGGATGAATATGGTTTGTACCTCGACCGCCACCGGGTGCTGGTATTTTATTACAAATTAGCTTGCCTGTTTTTTGGTAGTGGGGATAATGAAAGGGCAGTTGATTACCTCAACAAGATCATCAACTGGAAAATGGACCTGCGTACAGACCTGCAGTGTTATGCAAGGTTGCTGCACCTGATTGCGCATTTTGAATTAGGCAACCACGATCTGCTGGCTTACCTGGTAAAGTCGGTCTATCGCTTTATGGCTAAAATAGAAAACCTGAGTGCTGTGGAAGAAGCTATGTTCGCCTTCCTGAAAGAGTCCTTTCATTTATCGTTTAAAGATATAAAACCAAAGCTTCAGGCATTGCTGGATAAGCTTAAAAATTATGAACACAATCAGCTGGAAGTCAGGGCATTTGCATACCTGGATGTAATTAGCTGGCTAGAAAGCAAATTGCAGGGCGTGCCGGTTGAAAAAGTGATTAGAGAAAAATATTTGAATGAAAAAAAATCGCTGCACCGGATGTCGAAGCTGGGCGATTTGGAAGTTGGTTAATCAATGTAGCGATATTGTTATTACGACTTTGTAATCATTCAATTTTACTTTTGCTATTTACTGATCTATACTAATAAGCACCTGGAAAAAAGCGCTGTAAATGGCTTTTAATTCTACAGCTTCCAGGATTGCCCTGTCTATGTTGAATTCAAGAAAAGCAGCTTTTTTTTCATGGTCTGTATGATGCCTGCCAATTCCGAAAGTAAAACCCGTAAGCGAACCAAAAACGCTTCTTACTCCGGCAGAATCAAACAATGATTTTACCCGTTCTTCATCATCGGTTTTTACCACTACTTTTTTATCAAATTCAGTATAACCGGTTATCACATCCTGCATTCCAAAAAACTTTCCTATTTCATCTAAAATATCTTCGTGATGAATAGCAAAACCGAAGCCTGGAGTAGTTTTTAAATGTGCGCTTATTGTAGTGGTTTGAATTCCACTTTCAAAACCACCACCAGGATCAATATCAATTTCAATTATTATTTTTCTTCCTCCCTGTTCAATTAACACATCATAATCAAGCATATCGGGGTCTGATTCAAAATCGGCGTTTACCTGTTCAAATACCTGTTCAGCGTTTTCTCCGTAAATTATTTTTTGCGTGTCCATTTTATTTCTTTTTTGCAATTTACACCGATAGTTTTTTATACTGAAGCCAAAAAAATCTTTGCTCCTTATTTCGCGGAGCAAAACAAAAAATGCAGGAGTTTGATTACTCATAACACCCCTGCAATTTTTAAATGGACTCATCGGGCAATTGTTGCTCCATTTAAGTCACCAATTTAATTATGTAGTACTGCATTATTCTTGTCGATAAAGAAAACCTTTTCGCCTTTCATTACGCGGGCTTCATCGTTTTCAAAATCATTGGCAAAGTCGTAGGTTGGGTTAATTATCCAGTTTCCTTTTTTATCAATGTACCCCCAAAATCCTTTTACATTAGCGGCTGCGGCAAGATTTTGAGAAAATGGATGGGCATTGGAAAACGCATAAGTAACAACTACCTGTCCACTTGTATCAATGTACCCATACAGGTTGTTTTTTGCAACCGGTGCAAAACCTTCATTAAAGCTAATGGCATCATCAAAAATGGCAGCAGTAATAGCTTTGCCGGTGCTATCCATATACATCCATTTTTCCCCCTGTCTTACAGCGGTATAACCTTCCTTAAAAGTCAGACCTTCGTCGTATTGAAGTTTAATTATTTCCACACCTTCTTTGCTTACATAACCCACTTTGCCATCTTTTTTTACTCTTGAAAGCCCGCAGATACAGTTATCTACAAAGTCATATTTTTTCTCCCATTTATTGTTTTGTGAATAGCCGCTCATCATTGAAAAAATCAGCATCATCACCAGTAACTTTTTCATGTTGTTTATTTAATAATGAAAAATTGATTTCCGGGTACAAGTTATCTCACGAAAAAAGCAAAAAACATGATTTTAGGAATACAGAAATATGATATTGGTTGGCTGCATTAAATAAGTAAAGGGGACAATAGATCTAAAGGAAAATCCTGCAAATACTAAGGTTTTCAAAACCTTATAAGTCTGTATAAAGGATGTGTTAGTTTTGTTCGCTATGACAATGATTGATACGCACACCCATATATACGGAAAGCAGTTTGATAACGACAGGCAGGCAATGATGCAACGGGCTTTTGACAAAGGAATTAATAAATTTTACCTGCCGGGAATTGATAGTGAAGTAATCGACCGGATGCTTGAAATGGAAACTAATTATCCGGGTAAATGCTTTGCCATGATTGGACTGCATCCCTGTTCGGTAAATGAAAATTATAAAGAAGAATTACGCATTGTTGAAGATTGGTTAGCAGTTAGAAGTTTTCCGGCAGTGGGTGAAATTGGCCTTGATTTTTATTGGGATAAAACTTTTACGAGCCAGCAATTCGAAGCCTTTCATTTTCAAATAGAACTGGCTTTAAAATACCAGTTGCCAATTGTAATTCATACACGAAATGCCATGCCGGAAACCATTGATGTGGTGAAGCAATATGGTGGCAGAAACCTGCGGGGGATTTTTCATTGTTTCAGTGGAACGTACGAACAGGCAATGGAAATTACTGAAGCTGGTTTTTACCTTGGAATAGGAGGGGTAGTTACTTATAAAAATGGTGGACTTGCAGAAGTAGTGGCTCAAATTCCCCTGGAAAATTTAGTATTGGAAACCGATGCTCCTTACCTTACGCCAGTGCCATTTCGGGGTAAGCGAAACGAAAGCAGTTACCTGAAATATGTAGCGGAAAAACTGGCTGAAATCTATAAGATTCCTATTGAAACTGTAGCCAATACAACCTCATTAAATTCAGAAAAAATATTTGGCTTCTAAAGACTATTCCGCGCCGAATAAAACTATGCTAATTGGCAAGCGGATAGCCTATTTCCCAATGCAATCCAAATGGGTCGGCAAGCCTTCCAAGCCGCCAGCCATAATCTTCTCCCACAGGAAATATTTCAGTTGCACCGGCAGCTAATGCCTGTGCAAAAAGCGCATCGGGGTCCGCTACCGTTAAAACGATCTTAACTGTTCCTCCGCCTACGGGTTCGGGTATCGGATCGCCGCCAGCGCCCTCACCACTTACCCAAAACTCAGCCCCATTGACAGAAAGCTTTACCACCAGGCCACCATCAGGCATTTCAAGCCTGTATGTCTCCACTGCCCCGAATGCCGCCTTGTAAAAGTCAACCGCCGTTGCACCATTTTGCATTGATAACCATGGCGCAATAGAAGTTCGAATGGCTGTATCTGAATTTTCTGCGTTGCTCATAAAATAAGAATTGAATAACAGAGATAATAGCTATTGTAATTGGATATTAACGCTGTTTACTTTTTCTGCTCCCGCACCGTTTGCCTGGTAATTTTTTTAGATTTCTTAACGTCTCGTAATAGTTCTGTACTATTTACAAATATAAAATACTACGCCGTTACCTGATGATGGTTACCGAACCTGTTAGTCGCGTTGCGGTAACTTTTCTGTCGATGATATAATAATAAGTGCCAATAGGAAGGGGCTTTCCGTTGCGGTTACCATCCCATGGATTATTATAACCAATGTTGTGATAAACCTGCTGGCCGTACCTGTCGAAAACCAGTATATCAACTCCGGGATAAGAATCAAGATACCGGATGATCCATGTGTCGTTAATGCCATCACCATTTGGAGAAAATACATTCGGAACAATTGGCGTTTTTAACACTTTAACTAACACACCATCGGTGCTTATGCAGTTGTCGGATGAAGTTGCTGTTAACAGGTACGTTTGATCGTTTACCGGGTAAACTTTTGGGGTTAAAACATGCGTATTTTCAATTGCAATACCCGGTGACCATAAATAGCTAAGATTATTGCCTGATGCCGTTGCATTCAATGTAATAAAACCACCTTCGAGTACTGTTCTGTCGGGGCCTGCATTTACTATTGGTTGCTGGTATACAACAATAGTTTGTTCAGCAAAAGAGGAGCAGTTATTTGTTGCTGTAAAAGTGTACCGGATAATGTGCTGGCCGGGCGTGGCAGCAAGCGGATCAAATAACCCGTTCGGGCTAACACCGGTGCCGCTATAAATACCCGTTCCTGCCGATCCGGTTACATTAGACGCGGCAGTAATTATAAAAGGATCAATGCCTTCACACACAGGTTGCATTGCGTTGAAAATTACCTGCGGACTTGCTTTTAAAGTAATCGTTTGGCTAGACTCATTTACACAACTGATACCAGAATACGCAACCAATTTTATTTGGAAATCTTTTGTGGCAGGGTTGCCAAATACCGGGTATTGGAGGCTATATTTTTTTCCGGGAGCAGGTAATTCATCGGTCGTTTTTAAAGCAGGGTTATTTTGATCCCAATAAATTTCCACTCTTGTTACACTACCAAAGTTTACCGATGAATTATTCGTTATGGTAACATCCCTGTTGCTGCACCGATTGCCTGTTGTATCTACCGTAAATTTTGCTGCCGGCAAGGCCCCGTTTACAGTAAATTTTTTGACGGTATCATTTACGCACCCATCTTTCGAAGTTACTGTAAGCTGTACCTGGTATATGCCTGTAGAAACATAAGTATGCCTTGGATTTTTTTGTGTGGATATATTGGGATTTGAGGCATTTGCGCCTGCATCCCCAAA
>JBKJNG010000543.1:0-9261 GCA_046596065.1 Phnomibacter sp.
GATTCAAACAATTTTATGATGGTAGAATCAGCAGTAGTCATACGCAATGGCTCACGCAAATGAATAACAGGTTCCAATTGCTCTGCAAGGTCTTTGCGAATAAATGAATAGTTGGCACCACTGTCAAAAAAGCTATAGAGATATTTATCATTCAAAGAACCTCTAAATAATAACGGCAATCTTATTATACCCATTTTAATTCGCTTTAATCATTAAAAAGGAGATCCGAATTTGTACCACAAAACAATGGCTGCTGTTATTAGCATATTCACCAAAGCAAGTGGTATCAGGCTCTTCCAACCAAGGTTCATTAACTGATCGTAACGAAATCTGGGAATGGTCCATCTAACCCACATAAATATTAAAACGAATATAATTGCCTTGGTCATTAAGGCACCAAAACCAAGGAATGCCAATATGTTTGGAGAAATAGAACTGGCAGCTTCATTAAAGAAAGGAATATCGTACCCACCAAAATAAAGGGTTGCCATTATTACACTGCTGATGAACATATTGATGTATTCAGCAAACAAGTAAAAGCCAAGTTTCATAGAAGAATATTCCTGGTGGTATCCAAAATTTAATTCGTTTTCAGCCTCAGGAAGATCGAAAGGGGTGCGGTTACATTCAGCAAAAGCACATACTATGAAAATGAGAAAACCAAGTGGCTGGTAAAGAATATTCCAGCCATGATGCTGCTGACCAATTACAATATCACGTAGGCTTAAAGAACCAGTAATAAAAATTAATGCGATAAGTGAAAGACCCATTGCCAGTTCATACGAAATGTTTTGCGAAGCGCCACGAACCGCAGCCAACAAAGAAAATTTATTGTTAGACGCCCATCCGCCGATCATTACACCATATACGCCCATTGCTACTACTGCAAAAACATATAGCATGCCAATGTTCAAATCAGCAATCTGCAGGCTAACGGCATAATCGCCAATCATTATTTTATCGCCCCATGGAATAACTGCACTCGTCATAACCGCAGCCAGCATAGCAAGGGCGGGCCCAAGTACGAATAAAACTTTGTTTGCTTTTGTGGGGATGATGTCTTCTTTAGAAAACAATTTAACTGCATCTGCAACCGGCTGCAATAAGCCAAACCAGCCGGCTCGGTTAGGGCCCGGGCGATCCTGTAATATGCCAGCCACCTTACGTTCTGCCCAGGTGGAATACATGGCTACCCCTAATGAAATTGAGACAACAATTACGATAAGGATTAATTTCTCAATTACCAGTGCCCAATCAACTTGTATAGCTAATAAATGTATCATTTAGTCAAACTCTTTTAAGATATTCTCTATATCAATATCATTTTTTGAAAACTACACTTGTTGCCGGTCCATCAATTTCACTTAACTCAATCCCTGGCATATTTACTTCACTTATCGTATGTATATCCATAAGCAACTGTGGCTGACGTCCATTCATAACCTCCTGAATAGTTTCAGTGGGCATTTTAAGACCAGGATATTTTCCCTGGCTTATAACGGAATGCCTAGCAACCGGCGCAAGCCCTTCTATTTCCCAGTCCTCAGCATATTTTTTCTCAAAGCGACAGGTATTACAGATCCAACCTGTTTTGCCATCATCGGCTGGTAATATTTCGCCCCATTCATCTTTCCGTGCAGTAACACGAAACACTTCGTCGCCACGCATCCATAAAGTGGTTTTACCGCAACAGGTTGTGCAATCACGGTGTGCATTAACCGGCTTGGTAAACCAAACACGGTTTTTAAAACGGAAAGTTCTGTCTGTTAAGGCACCAACCGGGCAAACATCAATCACGTTTCCTATAAAATCGTTATCAAGACTTTTTTCAATGTAAGTGGCGATTTCAGCATGGTCGCCACGATCGAGAATGCCGTGTACTCTTTTTTCGGTTATCTGGTCTGCCACAAAAACGCAACGGAAACACATGATGCAGCGTGTCATGTGCAATTGGATATAAGGGCCGAGGTCATGCTTTTTAAAAGTGCGCCGCTGGAATTCGTAACGCGTTCCCGCGGCACCGTGTTCATAGCCAAGGTCCTGCAAATGACATTCGCCTGCCTGGTCGCAGATAGGGCAATCAAGGGGGTGATTGATCAGTAAAAATTCTACCACGCCGGCACGGGCGTCTAACACCTTCGGACTGGTGATGTTTTTAACTTCCATACCATCCATAACGGTGGTACGGCAACTGGCCACGAGTTTCGGCATCGGCCGTGGATCTTTTTCGCTGCCTTTGCTTACTTCTACCAAACAGGTTCGGCACTTGCCACCACTACCTTTTAAAGGTGTATAATAACACATGGCCGGGGGCGCCACTTCGCCACCAATTAACCGGGCAGCTTGTAAAATAGAAGTACCTGCAGGAACTTCTACGGTTATATTATCAATAGTTACTTTAAATAATGGTGTCTCAGACATGTAAACTTTTTATTTCTTTCATTCAAAAAAGCCAGTAGGTTGTCCAGGTATTTTTTATGCTGTTGCAGGAATATGGATATCATCGGCATAATGTGCAAGTCCGAAATTTCTTGACTGGCTTTCATCAGGGTTTAGCACATGCCACTCAAATTCATCTCTAAAATGCCTAATGGCTGCGGCAACCGGCCAGGCCGCTGCATCGCCCAAGGGGCAAATCGTATTGCCTTCTATTTTGCGCTGGATGTCCCAAAGCAAATCTATGTCACTCATTTTTCCTCTCCCCTTTTCTATGCTCAAAAGGATTTTTTCCATCCATCCTGTTCCTTCACGACAGGGGCTGCATTGCCCGCAACTCTCATGACGATAAAAGCGAGCTAAGGTATAGGTATTTCTTACTATGCATTGGTCTTCATCCAAAACAATAAAGCCACCGGACCCCATCATGCTACCGGTGGCAAAGCCACCGTCAGAAAGACTTTCGTAATTCATGTAACGGGTTACACCTTTTGCTGTTTTTAAAAGCAGGTTAGCGGGCAAAATAGGAACGGATGAGCCACCTGGAATACAGGCCTTCAGGCGTTTTCCTTTGGTAATACCGCCGCACCATTCATCGCTGTAAATAAAATCTTCTACACTGATAGTCATGTCAATTTCATAAACACCGGGCTTATTAATGTTGCCGCAAGCGGAAATCAACTTGGTGCCGGTTGAACGGCCTACACCAATTTTAGTGTACTCTTCACCACCCTCGTTTATAATAGGAACTACTGCTGCAATGGTTTCTACATTGTTTACCACAGTTGGACAATCCCACAGGCCCTTTATAGCCGGGAATGGTGGCTTAATGCGGGGATTTCCTCTTTTGCCTTCAAGGCTTTCCAGTAAGGCAGTTTCTTCGCCACAGATATAAGCCCCTGCGCCTCTTTGAACGTAGATCTCAAGATTATAGCCTGTACCTAATATATTCTTTCCTAACAAGCCATTGTGTTTTGCTTCAGCAATTGCCTGTTCAAGAATATCAGTAATCCAGGCGTATTCGCCACGAATGTAAATGTAAGAAGTATTGCTACCAAGGGCGAAGGAGGATAAGATCATTCCTTCAATAAGCAGATGCGGAATAAATTCCATGAGGTAGCGGTCTTTAAAAGTACCGGGCTCGCTTTCGTCGGCATTTACTACCAGGTAACGCGGAATACCCTCTGGTTTTGCAAGAAAGCTCCATTTCATACCAGTAGGAAAGCCCGCACCCCCACGACCACGAAGCCCGCTTTTTTTAACTTCCTCTGTAACTTCATCCGGCGTCATTGTTTTTAAAGCCTTCTCCACACTTCTGTATCCGCCTTCCCTGCGGTAAACTTCATACAACCTGATGTTTTCAACATGCGCTTTTTCCAGTAATAATTTTCTGCCCATTATATCAAGCTATTTTATCTGGTTTTTACCCAACTTTTTTTAAGATCATTTCGATTATCACTTACAAGCTTAAGCCTTCACTGCCTGTCTTGCATATAATTTCCAAACACCGCTTTTCTTTCTCCAAATTTCCAGCACTTTTAACCTGATGTTTGATTGCTTACCATTTAAAACCGCAGTCACTTCCGCAAAAAACCGAACCCATCCCAATTTTTTATCTACAGAAGATGTCAGGCTATCTTCCTTAATAGCTATGTATGTCATTCTGTTCGATTTTAAATTATCAAGCATTGCCTGTTTTGTTTCTAACCAGCCACTGCTATGACCGTAGGTCAGGTTTTCATCCAGATAATCAGGTAGTGCATCATCCTTACTAACCAGTTTCTGATGAAAATCAATACACCGTTTTATAAGCAACGAATCAATTTGAGCATTGCCAGCGGCTGCTACCAGTAATAAGATTATTAGAAGGCAGCCTTTCATGATGTTTTTTGATTGGTGATAAACTTCTTAATCGGATCAAAAAAATATTCATTCCATCCTGCTCTATGGCTATCTGCCTCTCTTTTTGATGGAAGTTTGAGATGTGTTACAAATATTTCAGTTCCATTTTCACCAGGCTCCAACCGGTAGTAAACTTCCGATGGAGGAATTGCTTCATTCCAATCGGTTGTTTTCCAGGTATAAGCCAATTCATTCCCTGTTATTTTTAAAATATGTCCCGAAACCCAGCCATCAAACATTTCAAACAGACCACCTACTTTCTTTTCTATTATTGAATTTCCCCCTCCCCAGCTTCCGATCAGATCCGGATTTGTAAGCAACTCCATAACGTTGATCGGCGATGCCGGAAGAAGGATAGAAAATTCGATGGTATAGTTCATTAAAAGAAATGTAAAATACGACGGCTGCTATTTTGCGTTTTCACTATTAAACATCCAGCTTACTCCAAACTTATCTTGCAACATGCCAAAAGTTGCACCCCAAAACTGTTCCGCCAAAGGCATCGTAATATTTCCTCCCTCGGCCATATTATTAAAAACTTCCAGCAGCCTGGCTTTGTCAGGAACCTCTACTGATAGTTGAATATTACCGTTAGTAGATACCGGCTGTCCCTTAAAAACATCTGATATCATAATTAGGTTTCCATCAAACTGAAGCCTTGCGTGCATTATTTTTTGCTTATAGTCTTCATCGGCTGGCATGGGGCTATCACCATAACGATTTATCATCAAAACTTCACCACCCAGGACGGCGGTATAAAAATTCAACGCTTCCTGGGCATTGCCCGCAAAGTGCAGATACGGTACCAGTTTCATTATGAGGATCAATTTAATTCTTGCGCAAAAAATCAACTTAATAAAAGTCAGCAATCACTCTAATTATTCAAAGCAGCATTGCTCCTGCACTCCTCAATAATCTGGTCTACTTTTTCCTTGGTGAGATGCTCCCGAAATGTTTTTCCTAACTGCATCATGGGGGCATAACCACAAGCACCGAGACACTCGACTGTTTTTAATGTGAACAATCCGTCAGCTGTAGTTTCGCCCACTTTAATGCCAAGTTTCTGTTTGATATAATCTATTATATCGTCGCAACCATTTACCATGCAAGGACCGGTTTGACAAACTTCGAACAGGTGCTTGCCAACAGGCTTTAAATTATACATGCTGTAAAAAGTGGCTACTTCGTACACTTCTATTGGCTCGATACTTAACAGAGACGCCACATAATCCATGGTTTCGGCACTTAGCCAGCCAAAAGTTTCCTGTGCCACATGCAATACCGGCAGCAAGGCACTTTTTTGTTTACCCAGTGGATATCGGGCTATTATTTCCCGAACTTTAGAAAGCTTTTCTGAAGAAAATTGTATGCTCATTTTTTTCTGCTTCTTTTTTTTAAAATCTTTTCAAGCATCTCAACATCAGCAAGATCTTTTAACCGGCCAGTAGATTTTTTGTTCCTTATTAACTCATTAATGTGGAAAGCTCTGATCTTTAATTCTTCATCTTCATACATTTTACTGGAAACATAAACCTCCTCAAAAGAAACGCCTGATATAGAGTTAATATATCAATTCTAAATGGCGGCCTACCCATCAACACCACATTATCTGGCTGCAAAAAGTCTTGTTCGCTAAATCCAATGGTCTATCCAAATAAATCTGTTAACGCCTTACATATTTTCACTGAATTTTCATCAGACATCTCGATGAAATATCCATGTCTCCTGTAGTTCTACTATAACCTTCAAAAATTACCGCCCATCCTCCTACCAATACATCTTTAACCTCATACTTATTCAGCAAACCATTACAATCATTAAAATGCTCATTCAAAGTCATCTCTATCTTCTTGTAGTTTTCTAACCCTTATAATTTTTTCAATATCTGAGTTGCAAACTTTATTCCATATCAAAGTGCGCATCTCCTCCACAACTTTCACGCTTTCTTTCCAATTTTGAGATGCATAAAATGCCACGTCCTCTTCCTCCGCTTTCAGCAAATGAAAGTTTTCGTATGCTTTTTTGAATCGTCTCGATTTTTATGCATCCATTTCCCCCGCTATTAAATTAAAGCTGCTTAAGGTTACTATAGCATCACTCAGCATGCAGCCTTTGGTTATTTCGGCAAATGCCTGGTAATAAATAAAACAGGGCCGGCGGAAATGCAAACGGTATGGAGTGCGCCCCCCATCACTAACAAGGTAAAATCCTAATTCGCCGTTTCCACCTTCTACCGCCTGGTATACTTCACCTTTTGGAATTTCAGTTTCTCCCATTATTATTTTGAAATGATAAATAAGCGCTTCCATTTTGGTATAAACGTCTTTCTTTTCAGGCAGGTAATATTCGGGGGCATCTGCATGGAAGACATCAGCCGCAGTTCCTTTGAATTCCTGAACCTTGCGGTATGCCTGTTCAATAATGCGCATGCTTTGCCATATTTCGCCGTTGCGAACCATAAAGCGATCGTAGTTGTCGCCGGTGGTACCAACAGGAATTTCAAAATCAAAATCTTCGTAGCTGCTGTACGGCGTAGCTACGCGAACATCATAATCAACACCACTGGCACGCAGATTGGGGCCGGTCATGCCATAATTTAATGCCTTTTCCGCACTTATTGGTCCGCCGCCCTGGGTACGCTCCATGAAAATTCTGTTACGGTTAAAAAGGTTTTCAAACTCCTGCCAAACGCTGGGGAATTCCTTTAAGAATTTTTCGAGTTTCTGGAATGCGATGTCGTTAAAGTTTCTTTCGAAACCTCCGATGCGGCCAATATTCGTAGTTAGCCTGGAACCGCATACTTCTTCATATATTTCGTAGATCAATTCACGGTACTGCATTACATACAAAAACCCCGTATAGGCACCGGTATCAACCCCAACAATAGAATTACAAATAAGATGATCGGAAATACGGGCGAGCTCCATGATAATTACCCGTAGATAATCTACCCGTTTTGGCATTTTGAGGCCGAGTAATTTTTCGCAGGTAAGATGCCAGCCCATGTTATTTATGGGGCTGCTGCAATAATTTAACCGGTCTGTTAAAGGCGTTATCTGGTAAAGTGGCCTGCGTTCAGCCAATTTTTCAAACGCCCGATGGATATAGCCAACTGTTTGCTCGCTGCTTACGATTGTTTCGCCATCGAGCTCCAAAATATTTTGAAATACACCATGGGTGGCCGGATGCGTTGGCCCAAGGTTCATGGTAGTAGTTTGCTTGTGCAGGTTGCCTTCGGGCAGCTTTATATGATTTGCTATTGCTTGTTCTGTCATATCAAAAGCCCTGAAGGGCGGTTATTGCTGTTAATGGTAAAAATCTTTCAATTCAAAATATAAAAGCACCTGCATTAATTGTAACTGCCACCCCTGCCAAACATCTCATCATCTTTATCAACACGAGTTTGATCTTCCAGCGGATATTCCTTTCTCATGGGGAAATAATCCATTTCATCTACGTTAAGAATACGCCTTAAATCGGGGTGACCGACAAAATTAACCCCGTAAAAATCAAACGTTTCTCTTTCCATCCAATTGGCTGAATTATAAATACTTGTTGCCGTATAAACATCAGGTGCAGCAATAGGTGTAAACACTTTCATTCGTAGCCTTACGTTTTGGTAAAAGTTATGCAAGTGGTAAATTACCGCCAACTCAGCTCCGGCATTATCGGGGTAATGAACGGCACACAAATCTGTAAGAAACCGAAAGCCAAGTTCCTCATCATCCCATAAGTATTGCAATATTTTTAAATTCAGATCTTTTGGGGCTGTAAAGGAAAGCATATCGTATTGCGTATCCCAGCCGGTAAGCTCTTCACCAAATTTCTCAACCAGCTTTTCCTGTATTCTGTCGTTTGTTAGCGCCATTTTGAAAACCCTGAAGGGACAAAAATTATGAATAAAAAAAGCTTGTGATTTTATTGTATGCCATATTCAGTTAACAATGCCTTGTACTTATCGCTGCCTCTGCGTCTTGCACTTTCATTGCCAACAAGATCTTGAATTTTCATAAATCCATCTATAATAGCCTCAGGCCTTGGTGGGCAGCCAGGAACGTACACATCAACAGGAATTATCTGATCGATACCCTGAAGTACGCTATAAGTATCGAAAATACCTCCGGAGCAGGCACATGCACCCACACTCAAAACCCATCTTGGTTCTGCCATTTGTAGATAAACCTGGCGCAACACAGGACCCATTTTTTTGGCGATGGTTCCCATAACCATCAGCAGATCGCATTGCCTTGGGCTAAAACCTACACGTTCTGCACCGAAACGGGCCAAGTCGTAATGACTTGCCATGGTTGCCATAAACTCGATGCCACAACAGCTGGTGGCAAATGGTAGCGGCCATAACGAATTTTTACGACCCAGGCCTACTACGTCACTAAGCTTGGTAAGAAAAAAACCTTCGCCCTCCACACCGGGAGGAGCTTCAGCAACTTTTACTTTATTGTTAAACCGCACCGGGCGGCCTGTATAAATTATATCTGACATAAAATGATTTGGTTATTGTATCGAATTACATACTCAACATAAAACCATTTTTTAAAGGATATGTTCGATTAACTATTGTAAACATGCAGGCCATCTTGCCGTTTCTAATCTTCCCAATTAAGGGCTCCTTTTTTAATGATATAGTAAAAACCTGCAAAGAAAAATGCCACGAACATCAAAACTGCGAGGAACCCATCCCACCCGAGACTTTTGAAATTTACCGCATAAGGATAGAAAAAAATCACTTCCACATCGAAAAGCACAAACAAAATAGCAACCAGGAAATATTTTACCGCCATCGGCTGTCTTGCGTTACCAATTTGTTCAATACCACTTTCAAACGTATCTAGCTTATCTGCTGTATTGCGACGTGGCCCGAGAAGATGGCTGGCGCCTATCATAACTGCAACAAAGCCTATTGCA
>JBKJNG010000246.1:0-4779 GCA_046596065.1 Phnomibacter sp.
GGTAATCAATAAAAGCCCTTCCGTTAATTGGAGCCAGGCATTTGGGCAAACCAGGAACAGCTTCACGGAGTCTTGTTCCTTCACCGCCTGCCAGTATGATTGCCTGTGTTATTTTCATGATGTTATTTAAAACCTGCCCAATGCAGAGGCGCAATATGTTGTGGCTCTAAATTGCCGGTGGAAACATTTTGGCTTCCACTATTTCGCAAATAATATGGCCTGCCATCATGTGCACTTCCTGTATGCGGGGTGTGGTGGAAGAAGGCACGTTGAACAAATGGTCGGATAATTCCTTCATTTTTCCACCACCCTGGCCAGTCATACCAACCGTGATAACGCCTCTTGAACGGGCGGCTTCGAAAGCTTTTACCACGTTGCCTGAGTTGCCGCTGGTACTCATGCCAATCAAAATATCGCCGGGGTTCATAATGCCTTCTACAAGACGGGCATACACCGAATTATAATCGTAATCGTTGGCTGCTGCAGTTAAATAGCTTGTATTGCAATGCAGTGCTTCGGCAGGTAATGCCCGGCGACCGCGGTTGTAAAAAGGTCCGCTGAACTCGGCTGCAAGGTGCTGTGCATCTGCGGCGCTGCCACCATTTCCACAGAAATAAACACGGTTGCCGGCTTCAAAAGCGGTAGAAATCAGCTCAGAAACCTGGGCTATCAGCCCTATTAAACGGTTATCGGCCAACAGCGCCTGCTTTACGTTTAGCGAATCCTGGATATTTTTTTTGATCAAATCTGTCATGAGCTATACTTGAATTTACGGGGAGTGCCTCCCTGTTTTATGAAATTTTAATTATGCATCTGCCATTTACAATTACCCTGCCAACGTGGAAACTGATATTGTGGATGACTTTTTTGCAGTTACAGGCTCCAGGTAATAAGCCCTTTGCTGGTAAAAGAAAACGGCCAAACTTTGCCGGTAAAACTATCCAAAGTTTTGATTACGTTGAAACGGGTATTGCCGGGGCAGTAAAAAAACATAAATCCGCCGCCACCCGCACCGCTAATTTTGCCGCCTGTTGCACCGGCCTGTTGGGCCGCTGAATAGATGTTTTCTATGGCTGGATTGGCGATGCCGGAAGCCATTTTTCGTTTGTGGGTAAAACCAAAATCGAACAGTTCGCCAAGGTCCTGCAGGCGGCCTTTGATAAGTGCTTCCTTCATTAAAACCGCCTGTTTTTTTAATTGGTGCATAGCTTGCACACTCTCCAAATTATTATCGAGCACGTTTTGCTGTTGCTCCCGGATAATGCTGCCGCTTTGACGGCTGTAGCCGGTAAAAAATAACACAAGGTTGTTCTCCAGTTCTTCTATGATGGCAGGCTGAATGCGTAATGGATTTACGACCACTTTATCATCGGCACTAAACTCCATAAAGTTGATTCCACCAAAGGTCGCCGCATATTGGTCCTGTCTTCCGCCGGCAAAACCGAGTTCGTTGCGTTCAATGTCGTAAGCCATTTTTGAGATATCGTACTCGCCCAAAGGCAGGCGCAGCATTTCGGCAAAGGCGCCAATAATGGCAACCACAAGGGTAGAAGAAGTGCCCAATCCTGAGCCAGCCGGCGTATCGACAGCAGTGGTTAATTTAAAGCTGGTAAGTGGCAGCGAATATTTCCGTTGAATATGATTGTAAACGCCTTTCAGTAAATCCAGTTTACCATCAATGGGTAGCTGGGCCGACCAATCGAAACGCTGTTCCTGCTGTTCGTTAGCATCGTTCAAAACAATGCCATCGCCGGTTGCTTCAATGGAGGCGTGCGCAAATAGATTAATAGTAGCATTAAGTATGGCGCCGCCAAAGCGCTCGGTGTACGGACTAACATCGGTGCCGCCGCCTGCGAGGCCAATTCTTAAAGGTGCTTTGCTACGATAGATCATTGAGGTGAATGGTGAGTAGTGAATGGTGATCTGTTGTAGCGAGTTGAAATAAATGGCAAACCTGAGAGGTGAAAAGTGAAATCAAACGTGAAAAGTCAAACTAAATCTCAAAATCACAGATCATACATCTCTTTATCGCATCATCAAATATGCTATCAAAATGGCTGCTATCACACCAATAAAATCGGCGAGCATACCAGCCCATATTGCGTAACGTACTTTCTTAATACCAACACTACCAAAATATAATGCCAAAATGTAAAAAGTGGTATCGGCACTGCCCTGGAAAGTGCTTGCCATTTTACCAACAAAGCTATCAGGACCATAAGCGGGATTTGTAAAAATATCCAGCATTAATCCCCTTGCTCCAGCTCCACTAAATGGCCGCATAATGGCAACCGGCAATGCAGCTACGTAATCTCCACCAACACCCAAACTATTCAGCGCCCACGAAATGCCATTTATAACCGCGGTTAGTGCTCCGCTATCTCTAAACACCCGAATGGCCACCAACATACCAACCAGGTATGGAATAATTTTAACGATCACTTCCCAGCCACCTTTTGCTCCTTCAATAAAGGCATCAAATACATTTATTTTTTTGATAAGCCCGCCAATAATAAATGCAGCGATCAAAACAAATAAAATGAGGTTGCCCAATACATTTCCAAAGGTTTCCTTAGTTAACAAAACCGGCGTTGCAAAATCTTTTTGTGATGGCAAATGCCACATAAAAAATGCAAACAAACCAATGCCAACAATCATGGTACCCAGCCAGGTAATTAATACAATATCAAACTTTAAGCGTTGGTAAATTCCTGTGATAATAATACTGGCAATCGTTGCAATGGCAGTCGCCAGCATCAGCGGAATAAATACGCTTGTAGGATTAGTGGAACCTGCGCCGGCACGATAGGCTATAATGCTTAAAGGAATTAAGGTTAATCCGCTTGTATGCAACACCAAAAACATGATCTGCGCATTGGTAGCAGTCTCCTTGTTTGGATTCAGTGATTGCAGGCTCTCCATCGCCTTTAATCCAAACGGCGTAGCGGCATTATCAAGGCCCAGCATGTTGGCGCTAAAATTCATTACCATTTGTCCCATAGCCGGGTGTTTATCAGGCACTTCAGGAAATAGCCTTTTCATAAAAGGATTCAACAACCTTGCAAGAAAATTTACGGCCCCGGCCTTCTCCCCTATGTTCATCAGCCCCATAAAAAAAACCATTACGCCGGTCAGTGGTAAAGCTACATCCATCACCGATGATTTCGATGCATCGAAAATGCCGTCCACCAGTTTTTTAAAAATTTCGTAATCATGAAAAACGATCAGCTTAATAAGTGCTATTACCAGCCCAATCAAAAAGAAAGCGATCCACACATAGTTTAATGCCATACGATTGTTTCTGCCGCTCAATATCAATAATCTTAGCCAAACAGTACGAACTAATTATAAAATGGGACTTAAAAAAAACCAAAAACACTTGCCTAACCAAAAGGCTTCGTATATTTTTTGGCACCGAATGGTTACATAAGGCCATTAGAAAGAAAATGAGAAGAGATGTTTTGCTGGCAATTGCCGACCCTACGCAAAGAGAAATTTTAAACATGACAGCCCATAAATCGCTTAAAATGAATGCGGTGGCTGAGAAGTTTGATGTAAGCCGCCCGGCTATTTCGAAATACATAAAAATATTACCCGAATGCGGCCTCATCGTTATTAAACTACAAGGCCGCCAACGTTACTGTGAGGCTAAACTGGATAAACTAAACGAGGTATCGGGCTGGGTAGAACAATACCGGAAATTCTGGACCGCTAAACTCGATTCACTGGAAAATTACCTTGAAGAATTACAGTCAAAAAACAAAACAGTTGCTCCTGTTAAAAAGAAAAAAGATGCGGGAGTCAAACGATAAGCCTTATGAAACAAATCAGAATGGAAGCTAAGGCAGCCGTGAAACTTCTAACTTATCTTGAAGAAAACAAATTACTGGCCGTTTAATAATAAAACCGTCTATTATGAACAACACTCCATTTGTAATCGAACGAACTTGTGCAGCACCTCCCGAATTGGTTTGGCAGGCAATCAGTGACAAGAACCATATGAAAAACTGGTATTTCAATCTCACTGCTTTTGAAGCAAGGCCTGGATTTATATTCGAGTTTTCTGCAGGTGAGGAAGGAAAAGAATACCTGCATCATTGTGAAGTTACAGAAGCTGTTCCACGCAAAAAATTAGTATACACATGGCGCTACCCCGGCTATGAAGGAATTGCGAAGAGTATGTGATAGACAAGGGAAATTACCCGGCGATAAAAGTGTACGACTAGATGAAAAAAACCGATTCTATAAAAGATGTATTTCATGAGCTAATGCAAGATACCCGCGCAGATATTGCAACCTCGAGTATTGAATGGTATAAAACTGATGATGAAATGACCTGTTTACATAAAATAAAAGCTGATCAAATCTGAAAATTTGCTTTTTCCTTAGCAATTAAAAATAGCATTATGATAACTAAAAGTTTACATACAAATTACGTATTTTCATTACTCGATGAACCTTTTTCGGAAATGCTGGGATTGCTTTCATTAACATAAGAACGCGGGCTAAATACAATCCCTTTTGAAGATAGCTGGACTGCTGCACAAGTAGCTGATCATGTTACTAAATCCACAAGTTCCATTGCAAAAGCAATGAATATGGACTCAATACCTGCGGAAAGAGGAGTGGATGAAAGAGTGGAAGAATTAAAAAAAATATTTATAAATTTTAATGTGAAATACAAATCGGCTGAGTTTATTTTACTTATGCAAAACATATATAAAAAAAAGGCTTTAATAGCAAAGCTTACTGCGGCCTTCGATCAATTAAAAGACAAAG
>JBKJNG010000349.1:0-4361 GCA_046596065.1 Phnomibacter sp.
GGGTATTACCGGCAGTCACTGTTCCAGCCCATAAAGAATCGTTATTGCCCTTGATGGTTACATCGCCCGGATCAGCAAAAAATACCAGCTCTTCTCCTTTGGCGCCCGCTTTGCGAAGCGCAAACTGTACAGGTTCGGTAAGTGTTGTGGTATAGGTAAATTTTCCGTTTTCGAGTTTAAGTGTGTCGGCTTTCTGGTCGGTTCTTATCGAAGAAAGTATTTCCATCAAACCGGTATCAGCGCCTGCTATTTCGCCTTTAATAGTAACACGGCCGGCAGGCAATGTGCTGTTGGTGCTCTTGTTGTCATTTTCGCTTTTGCAGGCAATGATCGTTGTAATCATTACCGCCACTATCCATATTTGTTTCATGTGTCTTTAAAATTTCAGCTGGCAAAGAAAGTTATTTTAGCGGGAGACGTAGTCTTAAATCTATTTAACAAGATGGCGGCATGTGTTATCTGCCATTGTTGTTTGTAAGTGCTGCAAAGGTTTTAAATTCTCCCCGGGGGTAAGCTTGCATTTATGTTTGTAAAACGGCTTTCATTGGATGTATTAATCTGCCGGCAGGTAAATGTGAAAAGTAGCACCTTTTCCCGGTTCGCTAAGGGCACTTATATAGCCGTTATGGTTTTCAACAATTTTTTTGCAGAGCGCAAGGCCAATGCCGGTTCCGCTATAATTACGGTTGTTAAGCCGTTGAAAAATATCGAATATTTTCTCTGAAAATTGCTGTTCAAAACCAATGCCATTGTCAGAAAAAATGAGGTGAAAATAGCTTCGGATTTGTTCAAGACCCAATATGATGTTAGCTTCTGAAGCGGCAATTTTTATACACTCAATTTTAATGATTGGAGTAGTATCGGAAAATTTAAGTGAGTTGCTTACAAGGTTTGTAAAAAGCTGCTGCAATTGTAAAGAAATTCCATTTACCAAAGGCAGTTGGCCATGTTGAATGATGGCATGTTTTTCCGCTATCAGTAATTCAAAATCTGTTTTTACATCTTCAATCAGCTGGTTAAGATCCACCGGTTTTAATGATTCTCCCTGCCTGGCAAGTTTTGAATAATTAAGTACATCTCTTATAAGTGCTGCCATGCGCTGCGCTGAAGAAGTGATTTTATGAAAATACTTTTCCGATATTTCTGCATTGTTCAGGTTGCGGTGCAGCAGTTCGATAAAAGTTTGAATTTTTCTGAGTGGCTCCTGCAGATCGTGGCTTGCAACATAACTAAACGATTCCAGCTCCTGGTTGCTTCTTTCCAGCGCTCTGTTTTGCTCTTCCAGTATATTATAAGCATGTTTTACTTTTTCTGTTGACTGGATGATTTCGGTAATGTCGTGTGCCGTCATGAGCACAGCGTAAACCTCGTTGTTTTTATCTTTCAACGGGGTAAAATAGCTTTCATAGTAGTGGTTGTTTATAACCGATCTGTAACTACTGACATGAAAGCTTTCGCCATCGATGGCTCTGTCAATATTGGTCCAGGTTTGTGATAATTCAATGCCGGGAAACACATCATTAAATGCCCGGCCAATTACATCCTCTTTATTGAGGTGGAATATTTCCTCGCATTTTTTATTGAATGACAGGACGTTTTTTTGGGTATCGAAAACAGTTACCATAATCAGCGATGAATCAAGTACGATCTCCACAAATTCTTTTTGCTGGATGATTTCATCGTTGACATGCTGCAGTTCAGCGGTACGCTGGCGCACTTTATTTTCCAGTTCCTCCGCCATCAATTTCTGGTCATGAATATCGGTACTGGTTCCAATCCACATTTGAATAGCGCCATTTGTATCTCTTTGAGGAAGCGCACGGCTAAGCTGCCACCGGTATTTTCCGTTTTTCGCCCTGAAACGGTGTTCAAAAAAGAAATCTTCACCAGTATTGATGGAATGCATCCAGCGGTTTACGTTTTCCTCCCGATCGTTTGGATGCACAATATTTAACCAGCCATCCCGTGCTTCCAATAAATCGGGATCAAGGCCCGTTGAATCGTATACCGACTGGTTAAAATAGTTGAGGTTACCGTACCGATCGCTTGTCCAAATAAACTGCGGCATGGCGTTGGCCAGCAATCGAAATCTTTCTTCACTTTTTTTAAGTGCATCAATGTTTTTTACCTGTTCTGTAATGTCCGTTACGGAACCGGCATAACCGGCAAAACTACCTTCAACGTTGTAGTAGGGAAAGCCCTCTGTGAGGCACCAGCAAAGCTCATTTTTACTGTTATGTAACCTGAATTCTGTGCTGAATTTCTCCTGTTTTGAAAATGATTCTCTGAAAAGATCAAATATTCTCTGCTTGTCTTCTTCTACCACAACCCTGAACCAGCCATCGTTCAGCTGTTCTTCGAACGGAATGCCTGTCCAGTTGATCCAGGTATTATTTACAAACGTATTTACGCCCTTATCATTCGTAAGCCATAAACCAACCGGTGGCGCATTGGTAATGGTTTTAAAAAGCAATTCCCTTTCCTGCAGGGCTTCCAGCGCCATTTTTTTTTCAGTTATATCCAGTACTGTTCCTGCAAAACGATAGGCCGCACCGTCCTTAAAAAAAGCTTTTCCCTTTGCGTTAATCCATTTTATTTCTTGGGTAGAAGGATCGATAACCCTGAATTCTGCATCAAAGTTTGAAGCAGTTGCGGGATCCAGCGAATCGCGAACTTTTTGGGTGGTTACTGCATCATCGGCAGGGTAAACAATTTGCCAGAAAAGATCCACGGAACTGGCTACATGGTACTCTGCGCCAAAAATTTCTGCACAGGCATCATCCCAATACAATTCATTGGTTGCGGGATCATAATCCCAGGTGCCCAATTCCCCCGAAAGTGCAGCTATTCTAAGCCTTGCCTCGCTTTTTGTAAGCTGGATATTCAGTTTTTTTTGTTCATCTATATCCATGCATGCACCAATATGACCAAGAAATACACCGTTCGTATCTATACGGGGAATGGCATAATCCGACATCCAGCGGTAAACGCCATCATGCCGTCGAACCCGGTATTCCATGTAAAATTCCTTCTGTGCAAAGAAAGCTTTTGTAAAAACTTCGGTACACCCTGCAAGATCATCCGGGTGTACACTTTCCAGCCATCCGTTACCCAGTTCCTGTTCCAGCCTTCTTCCTGTATATTTCAGCCAGCTTTTATTAAAGAAAGTAGAAAGCATGTCGGTATTGGACATCCATAGCATAACAGGTGCGCTGTCAGC
The DNA here is from genome assembly GCA_046596065.1 of Phnomibacter sp. Taxonomy (GTDB): domain Bacteria; phylum Bacteroidota; class Bacteroidia; order Chitinophagales; family Chitinophagaceae; genus Phnomibacter. The sequence goes on from JBKJNG010000349.1 coordinate 3,221, forward strand.
TATTATCTTAAACCTTTGTTCGCTTTCTTCCAGCTGATGGATATAGAATTTTTGTTCTGTAATATCCATCACCGTACCAAGTATGCGATAGGGTTTTTGGTTTTCATCCTTCAATATCCTGGCGTTTACGCGAACCCAATGAATGCTTTTATCCCGCCAGACTATTCTCGATTCATAGGCTATATCCCCTGTTGACAGGCCGGTTTCATGCGCCAGGTTACGGGTATGTATATCTTCCGGGTAAAGAATGTTCAGGATATCATCCCGCTTTACCGGAATGCCGGCGGGTATATCAAATATTTCGTTAAAGCGAGGAGAACAGATTACCAGGGAGCTTAAAATATCAACATCATAAGTACCAAGTAACGCAGTGCTTAGGGCAATATTTAACCGGTTCCCGCTTTCCTCCAACGCTAAAAGTGTTATTTTTTCTCGAGTGATGTCGGTTACTGTACCATACATCCGCATTGGTTTGTTTAACTTGCTGTAAACGATTTTACCATAAACCTTTACCCAGCAAATACTCTTGTCAGGCTTTATCACGCGGGCTTCATATTCCAGTGATCCTTTTGTAAGCGATGCATTGTAAGCCGCGTTTCTAATGGGCTTGTCGGATGGGTGAAACGCCTTTATAAGCATGTGGTGCGTTACATTAACTGCATCGGAAAATCCGAAAATTTCTACTAACCTTTCCGATGGTACAAAATGCTGTTCAACAAGATCCCAGTCGAAAGTACCCATAGAAGCGGCCTCAATGGCGAGCCTCGATCTTTGTTCCGCATCTTCAATCAACTGGCGGGTTTCCACTTTTTGCGTTACGTTATTGATGGTCATTATAATGCCATCTACCGAGCCTTCTATATCATGAAGCGGGGCATAAACAATATCGAAGTAGTATTTTTTTAGGCCGTTTTTGGTTTCAATAATTTCAACCGCTTCATTTTGCCTGTATGTTTTACCACTTGAGAATACTTCTTCCAAAAGTGCCGGTAAATGCTGCTGTTGCAGACCCGGAAAAATATCCAGCAGTTTTTTATTCGTTACTTCTTCAAGGCCTTTTTGCCATATATCGCGAAGAATGGCTTCATTAGCCACTTCTATAATAAGATCATGGCCCCGCAAAATGGCCGTTGCAATGGGA
>JBKJNG010000420.1:0-7220 GCA_046596065.1 Phnomibacter sp.
TTACTTTATACCGATCATCAATTCTATATCCCACAACCCAAACAATTTTCTGATTGCTTTCTACCACCCAAACTTTTTCCTTATCGGTTTTAGACAGCTTTAGATCGATTAAAAATCTTGCGATCTTTTTCTTTTTTTTCATGCCGAAAGGGTAGAAATAATCGCCTGCTTTCCACCTGCGCAGCAGCATTGGAAACTTTATTTGCTTAGCATCAATCGTAGCAATTTTATTATCGCGGGACGGTTCAATGTTGCCTGAAATACTTATCGACAATTTCCCATTTTCAAATAAAACTTCCTCCTCGTTTTGTTCTATAATAATACTGGTTGCTTTGGCGTACGCAAGCGGTGCTATAATAAGCCATTTCCTGTTTTTAATAATGCGATGTGTGGCAGAAGCAATGTATTTACCAGTATCACTTTGCAGCAGCGCTTTCAAATCAGTAACATGCGCTGAGCTAAATCCAAACGATTTAATAATTTCGTAAGCGATGGTGTTAAACGGATTGACTTTTGCAAATTTTAAAACAGGAATATGCACTTCATCTCCTTTAAATTCCAGTAACTTTTGTTTATGTGCTGCTATAGATTGCTTGTATAATAATTCGGCTTCTTTTAAATGTTCAATTGTTTGCAACACATTGTTTGCAGCATTTGGCATAACCGTTTCCACTAACGGAATAACATGGTGACGGAAAAAATTTCTTGTGTATTTGTCAGTTGCATTCGATACATCTGCCACCCAAGCTAACGATTGCGTTTTAGCATATTCCAGTATTTCTTTTTTTGTTGCAAATAGCAATGGCCTGGCAATTTTGTCTCTATTTGCCAATATTCCATGCATGCCTGTAATGCCGGTTCCTTTAAATACATTCATCAAAACAGTTTCTATATTATCATCTGCATGATGAGCCGTCAACAAATAATTAATAGAATGTTCTATCAACAATTTATTGAACCATTGGTAACGTAATTCACGGGCTGCAACCTGTATGGACTGTCTATTTGTTCTTGCATAATTATCTGTATCAAACCGATGCACGTAAACAATTACACTATATTTTTCTCCCAGCGACTTAACAAATATTTCATCGTTATCACTATCCTTTTCACGCAATTGAAAATTGCAGTGTGCAATGGAAAAATGATAGCCGTTTGAAAACAACAGGTCACATAGCACAACAGAATCAACACCACCACTGCAGGCGACTAATAAGTAATCTGTTTTTTCGAACAAATGATTATCGGTAATAAATGGAATAAAATTTTTCAGAAAGCTTCCTTTAAAAAATAAAAAATACTAATCAAATAATTCATCGAGTGCCATCTGCAATTCGTTCCTGGCATGATTGTCACCGGCTGTTTTTGCAGCAACCACCCCCCTTTCATAAACCTTCACTGCTTCATCGTTTTCACCTAAACGCTCCAACAACTTTGCCAGGTGATAATAACTGCCCACGTAGCCGGGATCTTTTGCAAGAAGGCTTTCAAATAAAACACGGGCCGCATTATCCTCTCCCGCTTTAATGTACTCGAGTGCAAGCGCATGCTGCAAAAAACCATCGTTCGGCTGCTCCGTTAAAAATGCTTTCAGCTTGTTAATCCTGTCCATGTTTCTTCAAAAAAAATTCATTAAAAATATTCCAGCAAAATAAAGAGCGGCTATATTTGTAAAATAGTTGTTTATGCAACTATTATTTATGCACCCTTGCTTTTTTTTATTAAAAGTATCGCGATATGAAAATTTTGGTATGTATCAGCAAAACGCCGGACACCACGGCAAAAATAGCCTTCACCGATAACAACACGAAGTTTGCTGAGGCTGGTGTGCAGTTTATTGTGAATCCGTATGATGAATGGTATTCGCTGGTGCGGGCGCTGGAACTCAAAGAAACCGGCAAGGCTACCGCTATAACCCTCGTCAATGTTGGGTTAGCCGATTCCGACCCTATCATCCGCAAGGCACTCGCTATTGGCGGCGATGAAGCCATACGTGTTAACAGTGATAGCCACGATAGTTTTGTAATAGCTTCACAAATAGCTGCCGTTGCCAAAGAAGGCGGCTACGAACTTATTTTTACCGGCAAAGAAACCATCGATTTTAATGGTAGCAGTATCGGCGGAATGGTGGCCGAATTACTTGATTATGCTTACATAAGCCTTGCAACGAAAGTTGACATTAACGGTAACACTGGAATCATAAACCGCGAAATTGAAGGCGGCGAAGAAACCTGTGAAGTAAGCTTGCCGGTAGTAATCAGTTGCCAGAAAGGTGTGGCAGAGCAACGCATACCAAACATGAAAGGTATTATGGGCGCACGCACCAAACCTTTGGCCGTTAAAGAACCTGTTGCAGCAGAAGCATTAACAAGTATTGCAAGCTTTGAGTTACCACCTGCCAAAGCAGGCGTTAAGTTGGTTTCGGCCGATAATCCTGAAGAATTGGTAAGGCTGTTGCACGAAGAAGCGAAAGTGATCTGATTTGAATGGATAATGAATAATTTACAATAGTTAATGAATTACAGTGGTGCATGGGCAGTTAAATAAAATTCAGATGTGGTTGTTCTCCCAATGCTATTTATACAGTTGTACTAAGTATTTTTATGCAACTGCCTTCAATCAATTTTAGCTAAAAACGAACCAAAAGTTTTGAGTTTGCCGTCTGGATCGTAAATTTTCATAGGTATCTAAAAAAGAAACACGATGAATATATTATTGCGCAGCAGATTATGAGAAGTGGAACATCTGTTGGAGCATTAATTCGGGAATCAGAACATGCAGAAAGTTTGAAAGACTTTGCGATAAACTAAATATCGGATTAAAAGAAGTAAATGAAATTGAATATTGGCAGGATCTTCTTTTCGCAACGGGTTTTGTGACCAAACGATTGCATGAATCGATTGCCAATGATTAAATTGAATTGATCAAACTATTAACAGCAAGCATAAAGACAACCAGGTAGAAAATTGGAAACAATAACTGACCTGAATTAATTATCAATTATCCCTTATAAATTATCCATTTATGGTTTTGATTTTCGCAGACCAGGCTGATGGTCATATAAAAAAAAGTTCTTTTGAGGCTATTAGCTATGGTGCTAAAGTTGCCGAACTAATGGGTACTTCTGCAGAAGCAATTGTACTTGGTAATATTGGGTCTGAAGAGCAGCTTACAGCGCTTGGTAAATTCGGTGCGTCTAAAGTGCATTACATCAACAACGAAACGCTGAACCATTTTGATGCGCAAGTTTATACCAACGTAATTGCACAATTGGTAACTGAATTAAATGCAACTGTAATCGTTTGCAGTCACAATACAAGCGGAAAGGCAATTGCGCCACGCTTAAGTGCAAAATTAAAAGCAGGACTTGTCGCCGGTGCAATTGCATTGCCCGATATCTCGAATGGTTTTGTTGTAAAGAAAAATGTATTCAGTGGCAAAGCATTCGCTAACGTTTCAGTAAGTACACCAATAAAAATTATTTCTCTGAATGGCAACTCTTACGGCACGCAGGAAACAGGCGGCGTTGCCACCATCGAAAAGCATGACAACACTATTGTTCCAGCCTCTAAAATAAAAGTAACCGCTACTGAAAAAGAAACTGGCACCGTGCCGCTTGCAGAAGCTGATTTGGTGGTTAGCGGTGGCCGTGGATTAAAAGGTCCTGAGAACTGGGGAATTGTGGAAGATCTTGCTGCTGCGCTTGGTGCAGCTACGGCATGCAGCCGTCCCGTAGCTGATTCACATTGGCGTCCACACCACGAACATGTAGGACAAACAGGAGGTGCAGTAGCACCAAATTTATACTTTGCCATTGGCATTAGTGGCGCCATTCAACACCTTGCCGGCGTTAATCGCAGTAAGGTAATCGTGGTAATAAATAAAGATCCTGAAGCTCCGTTTTTTAAAGCCGCGGATTATGGAATTGTTGGCGATCTTTTTGAAGTAGTTCCTAAAATAACGGCAGCAGTAAAAAAGATGAAAGGAATAGCATAGGGCAGATAACAAATTGCAAATAACATAAAACAAAGAGCCGGATGCAAAATGCATCCGGCTCTTTGTTTTATAAAATCTCAATTAGCTCATTAAAATTTTCAATGATTGTACCAGCTTTGGAAACATCATTGGGATCATCGCCCCAACCCGTTCCGTTTAACCAAATAGTTTTGCAACCAGCAAGGCTTCCCGGAGCAATATCTTTGCTATAAGAATCACCAATCACAACGCATTCATCCGGCGGCAATTGTAATGCATCAACACCGAGTGAAAAGATAGCTGGGTTAGGTTTGCGCACGCCCACAACAGCTGATTCTACAATTGTTTTAAAATAATGTTTTATGCCAAAGGTTTGCAGTACAGCCCCGATGTTTCCATAGAAATTACTCACCAATACCAAGGGGTATTTATTCTGTAAATACGCTAATACTTTTGATGTTTCCCCTATTGAATCAATAGCTACCTGGTTACATTCTACAGCTATCTTTTTTATTAATTCAGTATAATCTTCGTTAACTAAAAAACCATGTTGCATTAGAGATTCAAATTGCTTTGTAATTTTAATTTCAAGTACAGTTAAAAAATCATGTTCAGGTTTTACAAGTGGAATAGTGGCCAAAGAATATTCACCGAAAACATAGGCCTCCCGAAAAGCCTGCTTTGATACCGGCACTTCATTTCTACAATAGGCATTCCATAATACTTCGCCCCAATGCATACCATTTGTATCAATGGTTCCACCGTAATCCAATAAAATACCTTTGATCATTCTGCTATTTGTAATGTGGTGTTTGCTATTATTATTTATTCCTTTCTGCACTAAAACTTAGTAGGAATTCGCATAATTAAAAGTCCCAATAATATCCAGAACAATTCGCGGATTCGTGTTACCAAACCAATAAATATTCCAATGCCACCGTTCATGCCAATGCTTTTTAAGGCGAGTACTAAACCGCCTTCTCTTGTGCCTAATTGCATAGGAGAAAAAAAAAGCAGGTTAGCGAACAGCGAAGAACCGGCACTTATAATTATTGACTCAAACAAACTGATGTTTGCATGAATGGCTAACCCTACAAAATATATTTCCAAACAACCAACAACCCTTGCAATAAATTCCCACGTAAGGGCAACATAAAAGGTTGGTTTGCGATCTGTAAATAATTCTTTGATATGCGTATCAATTTCATTGAGATCCTTTTCTTTTTTTTCCATAAAAAGAGCCATACGCTTTTTTAGAAAAGGCAACCTGCCTAAGGATCTGAAAGTGATTACAAGCAATCCCAATTTATATTTTTTATACACCCAAAACGCCATTCCGAAAAACACAACAAACGTTACTATACAAAGTATCAGCACCTTAGTTCCGGGATTAAGGTACAGTAATATTAAAATGATGGAAGCCATCCAGAAGATGATATGCGAAAAAATATGCATGATGGTATATAGCAGCACAGAAGACGTTGCTTTATTGATACCAACTTTATTTTTCAGCTCCATTATACGATATGGCTCACCACCCAATGCAACCAATGGTGTAATGTAGTTAATGGCAAAACCACTAATGGTTAGTTTTAAAGTGGGGAGAAATTTAACAACTGTATTGGGTAGTTTTTTTTCATAAATTATTTCGCGTAGCGCAAGGGCATTGAGCATATAAATAACAAGCCAGCTTGCTATAACAGGCAAAAACCAAATACCGGTTTGCGTAATATTGTTCCACACAACATGCAACCCAATTTTATACACCATATAGCAAAGTGTAAGCAGGCCTGCTATAAAAAAAATAGTGTTATATGTTTTGCCCCTCATTATATTTTGTGATCCCCTTAGGTATTTTGGATTTGCGAAAGCAGTTATTGCTTAGGCCATTTGCTTACTGCGTAATTTACGATAGAAGTACTGGCTCACTTTTTCCTGCCGTACAATCATGTATATAAGAATACCATTTAGCACAATAAGGTCGAATAAAAAGTATAACCATACTTTGTTGATGAACAAACAAAAAAACAGGAAAATTACACGGGTATTAAACTGCACAATATTTGTATATTTCATCAGTGGCCGGTTCATTTCTCTAAATTCATCTACAAGCCATTGTGGTAAATTATCTTCAAAGCGATTGCGTACAAGCCCCATCAGTTTTTGCAATTTGGGTGACATCTTTTCTTGTTGCCAGGTATAATTTCTGTATAAGGTAAGGATTAATTTTTCCCAAAAATCACTACTCCAGCTAAGCCCCTGCAGTTCACTATTTAGTTCCTTACTATTATCTTGTTCGCTGCCTGCTTTGCCTTTTATAAAGTACAAGTGAATATTGCGGTAATAATCTGATTGCTGCGATTGTATTAGATGAGATATACCAGAGGTTACTCCCAATATCCATATCAAAGGCAACCAGCCTTCATTGCGCAAACGTAAAGTAAGTGTTATGGTAATTACAATAAACCAAATAGTACCAGCCATGCCATCCAATATTCTACCCAGGCGACTTTTTGTGTTGGTCATTCTTGCCAGTTGACCATCGGCACTATCAAATGAATTGGCGAGCATTAATAACAACATCCCGATGATATTGTATTTGATACCATCTGGATAAAATAAAATACCCGCGGTTATCCCAATGAAAATACTTGCGATAGTAACCATGTTTGGCGTAACATGTAATCTCCTGAACAGCAGTGCCCATTGGTAGCCTATCGGCCTGTAGAAATAGACATCAATCAATTCTTCTGTATCGGATGATTTAAGCGTTGATTCAAGCGTTATTCTTTTACTCTCCTGTTGCATTAAAATCGTATGTAGGTGTTCTTAAAATACCGGCTTTATTTTTTTGTGCTTCATTAAAAATACATTGCGCAATTGCAGGTGCAGCATCATTTCTACAGGGGGCAAAACTTGGCCAGTCGTTTAAATCAATTATATGCATGTTGCCTTCGGGATTTATAATAGCATCGCCACCATAGATAAAAACATCCAATACTTCGGCAGCTTTATCAGCGTATGCTTTTAGTTGACCGGTATTGAAAGTATAATAAGATGCAGCATTGTTAATGGCTTCGTTATTAAACTTACTGTGGTTAAGATCGTAAGGATAAAACCAATAGAAAAAACCGGTACCGCGAATACCATAAAACTTTACAAGATCACCATGCAGGTGTCTTGATATCACAGCTTCTTCAATATCACGAACGGCATACTCTGCCAGTATTTCGTTACCATCAACA
>JBKJNG010000586.1:0-6032 GCA_046596065.1 Phnomibacter sp.
CTTGCCTCTATTATGTGTTTTTCCATAAGTTTCAGATTCAAAATCATCAGCAAATAACCTTTTATTTAATGCAAAAGGCGAATCATCTACGTGCAGCCTCGTATTAATTAAATCGTACGCCGGACTTAAAATATAATCACCCGCAATTGTTTCTAATAGAGAAAAATTTTTTAAATGTGCATCGCCATTGCTAAACAGAAAATTGAAAACAATTAAAGCAAAATACTTTTCGATTTCTATACGCCATGCAGGTACATATTTCACAATCAATTTACCGGCCTCTTCATAAGATCCATTGTACTTAAAATTTACGCCCGATGTATCTGGCGTACGACCAGATAAAGCTGCGAAATCTTCCTTTCCCCATTTTAATCCATCGGGTTTTATGTCAAAACGTTTTGTGATATAGGCAGGTGATCCATCCTTGAAAAAAATCAACCCGCATTCAGCCGTGTTAATGGCATAAACCTGTTTTGCAATCTGCATAGTAAGGTGTTCATTTGCCGGCACCTGGTTCACATTTTTTAGATCTCTTGGAATTGGCTTAAGTATGTACGTACCCTGTTCCCCTTCGACAGTCAGTCGAAGCTGGTTTTTTTCCATTATCAGTGAGAGCTTTTCCTGTACGCCGGATATTGAAATGCGAATACGGTTCTCTAGGAAAATGGCTGTTTCCTCTTCTGCTGACTGCGGTGAGTTATAAGGCAATAAATGGCTAACCTTCTTTCCATCAAACATTCGTCTTAAAAATGCAGGACTGTAGCTGGTAAACCCTTCAGCCAGCGTTCCGGGGCAATAATTAATGATCGGTACACTCATTTGGAAGGTAAAGGTTTTACTGTGATAGCCCCAATAGTTTCAAATTGTGCCGTTGCTGCTAACAGGCCGAAATGGTCGGCCTCGTCTATTTTCAACATGCGGCTTTGCAATTTTCTGTTTACGCCTTCAGATAACATATTAAAGAAAAAAGGGAATAATACCTGTGAATGATAAGTTTGTTGCGTTTTTGGAAGCGTAAGACTTATAGCTGCTTTAGAACTATCGTTGAAATAGGGGGGAGCATATTCAAACTTGTAACTGTGCGGATTTTCCTCTGTAAGCCAGCCTGCAGGCTCCCCATTGCGGTATACTTCTAAAATTCTCATTGTTTATTACAGGAATGTCTTTTACAACGAAGGTATTTGCCTGGTTTCAATGTTAATTTGAAGCCCTAATACTTCCAGCAATTTATCCAATACCTGGATAGTTGGATTTGCCTGGCCTCGTTCTATTTTATACAGGGTATTAACGCTGATGCCTGCCATGTCAGCTAAATGCGGCTGGGTTATTTTAAGGCTATTTCTCCTTTCTTTGATAGCTGCTCCCAATTGTTCAACTAACATTATAGTGTGATTTTGAGCATAAAAATAAGTCTAAGCGGTCAAAATACACAAAAAATCACATTATAATGTGATTTATATGATAATAATAGAATACTATCGGCTGACGAGCAAGTACAGCCTCTTCCTTATGTTTGGACAACCCTGTTATTCAAGCATCGACAAACCGGCAAGCTAAAACTACTTCACCGTAAACGTTTTCTTTTCTACTCCAACGCCGGTTATAGTCAGACTTTTCCAGGTTTTTGGCAGCACGCTTTTTATTTGGGTGATTCCGGTTGGCGTTATTTCAAGACCACCAAAGCCCATCAACAAGGCTTGCAGAATGCCACCTGCCCCCGTACCAAAATAAGGATTTGTACCACCCTTCGTTTCGGCAATTACACGTAGTGGCGGATTAAGATTAGGTACATAAGCATCCTTAAACCAGAAATATGCTTTATCAGCATCGCCGAGGCGGGCGTAAAGCAGCGCAAACACGCCCTGTGTCATTGCTGGCGTGCCTTCGTTAGGAACCCGTTTTGAATAGTATTCCAAATCCTGCTTCATGCGTTTTGGATCGGTAACTTCTTTGAGTGGGTAAGAGAGCAGATTCACATCTGCCTGCTTTATGCCCTCGCCATTATACGCTGCATGTTCTTTGGTGGTGCCATCTTCAAAATGCAGTATTGGAATGTTGGCGGCCACATCCTGCCAATCGGCATTGGGTGCAATACCCAGTAGTTTAGCAGCGTTGCTGGCAAACTGCAGGTTGGCTTTTGCAGCGGCATTCGTGAAGGCGTTATTATCTACATTTTCAGCCCATTCATCAGCAGCAACCACGTTTTTAATGTCGTACTTACCCGGGCCGTTTCTTTCTACCCTGCTGGCCCAAAAATCGGCGGTGGCACTAAGAATCGGCCAGCCTTTTTCGCGAAGCCAAACCCTATCCTGGGTAACGCTGTAATAATTCCAGGCAGCAATAGCAACACAGGCAGTTATGTGTTGCTCAAAGGTTCCGCTAAGTGCCCAAACCGGAGTTTCCTCTACACCTGTTCCAGCACTTTCCCATGGATACATTGCACCGCGATAACCCTTGCTAAAAGCATTTCGCCGGGCGGCATCCAGTCGTTGAAAACGGTATTCGACCATGCTTTTGGCAATTTCCGGATGCATCACCAATAATGCGGGGAACATCCATAATTCCGTATCCCAAAACACATGTCCGTTGTAACCCAACCCGCTTAAACCCATGGGCGAAGGCGATAATGCCGTTCCTTCTCTTGTAAAAGAATAAAGATGATACAACATGCTGTGTACATCCTGCTGGTCCTGTGCATCACCATCAATTTTTATATCACTTTTCCAAAGTTCTTGCCAAGCTTTATTATGAAATTGCAGTAAGCGATCATGGCCTTCGAGTTTCGCATAAATCGTCAGGCGCTCCGCTTCATTTAAAGGATCATCGTGATGGGCGGAAGTGATAGAAGAACCAGCAATAGAAAACTTATAAGTTTCACCTGCTTTCAGCTTTTTAGCAAACTTCATCAGGTGCATATTGTTATCCCACATTTCGTGAATAACCCTTGGTTCGCTGCCATGTGCTTCGCTAAAAATAAAACTATTGCTGGCGCACATCAGGAGCTTGCCGGTAGGGCTTTTTGCGCTGGAAGTAAGCAGACTGATGGTAACATGCGGCCTGTCGATTTCGTTATAATAATTCTGAACATCCTTCAATGCATCGGGCGCTTCCATCACGCTGGCGGCACCAAGATCAATATCTTTTTTTGCCGTGATGGTGACATCCATTAAAACGGTAAACGGTAATTGCCGCAAAGAATAATACGTATATGAAACGGTGGCTTTATCAAGATAATCAAATGAGGAAGTGAACGCTGCATGCTGCATATCCAGTTCCTGTTTAAAACCCGTGGCTGATTTTGAATCGATGGTTTTGCCATCAATATCCATGCGCATGTTCAGCAGGTTAAAGCTGCGCAGAAAGTTGCTTACCCGGCCACGGCCGTATTGATCATAAGCGCCTGCGAGTACCACATCTTTTATTTTGAAAGGCTCGGGGGCACTTACAATGCCAATCATTCCATTGGCAACGGTGATGCCGTAATAGTTGGAGACATCAATATTGGTGGCGGATATTTTCCACGGATCTTGCGCCGAAAGAGCGAACGTAAAAATGAATGTTGCAACAAGACAGCTGGCAAGACGACTGATTTTTTCATAGATGAGATTAATGAACGGAATAATTAGGATCTGTTTCATAAACGGCAACTTTTTAAGCAATGGCTAAATTAAGCAGGTAAGCGATTGAAAAAAGAAATTATACCATTGCAAACGATTGTTGTGTGCCTTTATAAATTTTTTTTTTGATCTAATCCTTCTCTTCCTGTTAAAATATCCTTCAAATATTATCTTATCTTTTCTTTCCATCCAGTATCTGCTGATTGACTTTTCAGCATATAATTGTCACTACTTTTACGATAGCTGATTCTATGAATAACATCGAAAGATTAATAGCAAAACTGAAACTGAAAAATCACCCCGAAGGCGGCTGGTATGCTGAAACATACCGTTCTTCCGAATTGATTTCACAAAATTTTTTGCCTGTTCGATTCAAAGGGGACCGAAACTTTAGCACGGCTATCTATTTCTTGTTACCTGCTGGTGTATTCAGTGCATTTCATCGCATTCAGTCAGATGAGTGCTGGCACTTTTATGAAGGCGAAGCTTTAAATATTTATGTGATCGATCAGGATAGTAAGCTATCAATAATAAAGATTGGCAATAATTTATCGGCCGGTGAAACGTTCCAGGCAGTAGTACCAGCAGGCTGTTGGTTCGCCTCCAGGCCTGCCGCAGAAGATGGCTATTCATTGGTTGGTTGCACAGTTGCGCCGGGCTTTGATTTTGCTGATTTTGAGCTGGCGCAGGCAGGCGAATTATCCGCGTTGTTTCCTGAACATAAAACACTGATTAAATCGCTGTGCAGGTAAGTATGTAAAGTATATAAAGGAAGTAAAGAAATCGTGTCAACCTCTCAACCTCTCAACTGTCAACTATTGACTTATCTTAATACTGGAAAATCAATACCCGTAATTTTGCGGTACATATCTACTGCGTACAAATCGGTCATTCCGGCAATAAAATCAACGACGGATTGTATATCGCTGTATAAAGTGCCGGGTTGTTTGGCAATTACAAATTGCTGTGGTATTAGCTGCAATAATTTTTTTGCTTTGGAGGAACGCGGTTGCATTACTGCCGTAATAAATTCCTTTAATAATGCGCCAATTACATGGTAACCCGCTATTTCAATTTCAACTACACTTCGGTGATTGTAAATATTAGCTACACTATAATCATCTATTTTTTTTATCAGTTGAAAATCGTGTGGCGATAGCAGATCGATCAATGATTTTTGTAAAGTTCCTTCCAGCAATGCAGTTTCATTCTCCATAAATACTACAGTTACTTTTTGTATTAAAAGGTTGATAATCTTAGCACGCAGAAATTGAACTTTCTGGTTGTCATCATTAATAAGAGATAAAGTATGTGCAACTTTTTCTCTTGCATCATAACCAGTTTCATTATCAAAAAATGAAAGAAACAAATCGCTGATGGTTTCGATGGAAAGAATATTTAAGCGGTGTGCATCTTCAAAATCTATAATGCGGTAACAGATATCATCAGCGGCTTCTACCAAAAAAACAAATGGATGTCGTGCAAAAATATTTGTATCCTGTAGCCGCGGCAATTCCAGGGCGGTTGCTATGTTATTCCAGGTATTTAATTCGCTATCGAAGAAGCCAGATTTTTTTGTGATCAGTTGTTTCTTATTAAATCCATTTAAAGAATCACACGGGTATTTTACAATGGATGCAAGTGTTGTATAGGTAAGTTGAAACCCGCCTGATCTTGGTTCGTTAAATGAATGTGTTAGTGTTCTGAAAGCATTGGCATTTCCTTCGAAAAACAAAAGGTCTCTTTGCTGATTTTCTGATAATTCGGATTCAAAACGATTCCGTGTATCGCCGGTAAGTTCATTAAAAAATATGCGGATAGCATCTTCCCCGCTATGACCAAAGGGAGGGTTGCCAATATCATGTGCTAGGCAGGCGGCGGCTATAACGGAGGGCAATTCATACTTATAAAAATCACGGAAAGTTTCATCTTTACTGCTGTATTTATCAGCCAATAAATCTCCCACTGCTTTACCCAGGCTCCGCCCGATAGAGGCCACTTCCAAACTATGTGTAAGCCGGTTATGTACAAAAACGGCACCCGGCAATGGAAACACCTGGGTTTTGTTTTGTAATCTTCTGAAAGCAGAGGAAAAAATCAACCGGTCGTAATCCCGTTGAAACGAGTTGCGTATTGTTTCCGGCGAAGTTCTTACTTTATTTTCGTTACCTGTGCGTGCAGCGCTATACAGCCCATCCCAATTCATATTATTCTTATTGTTAAGCGGCTGCAAGATAAGTGGCCGTAAGCAAGGGTTATTAATATAGGCTCGACATAGTTATAACTTTAAGTCCACGCAGGTACCGCTGCACTTTTTGCAAACAGGCGTGGCCTTCTTACAAGGAAATAAAACTCCCTATGCAACAGCGTGTTTTTCATCAACCGGCATTTGCTTAACCGCCCCGACAACCGACG
>JBKJNG010000514.1:0-5713 GCA_046596065.1 Phnomibacter sp.
AACTTCATCACCGTCATAAAATACTTTGACAGGCACCTGCTGATTTACCAACAGGCCAAGTTTTCTTAATTCAATTTTTAACGCATTTTCGTACACTTTTTCAAGAAACCCAAATCCCAATTTGTTATACACGGTATAAAAATCCCTTATGATAGTTGCAGAAATATCGTTATAAAGATGACTGTCTTCTTGCATGAAAAATATATTATGATAGAACGCAGATTGTAATGATTTTCATGATAAAAGAATGATTAAAAACTACTATTTAAATATTATTTTTCAATGATTATCAAGCGCAAACTTCAAACATTCCATAATTACATGATACATCCCAATTAATCATGACAATCATGAAGATCAGCGTTCCATTGTTACTTATAGCTTCTCTGGCTTGGTTTTACTACTTCATAATCCAACACTTCTTTGTGCAGATCCCATGCATGATCGCCCTTGTATTCCCAGCTGGCAACATACATGTAATCAGCATCATTGCGCAGCGCTTCGCCTTCCGGTGTTTGCGATTCTTCGCGGAAATGACCGCCGCAGCTTTCGTTTCGGTCTAATGCATCTTTACACATTAGCTCACCTAATTCTATAAAATCAGCTACACGGTTTGCCTTATCCAATTCAGGATTCATTTCGCCTATTTCCCCCGGTATGCGTACATCACTCCAAAATTCCTTTTTTAAAGCCTGAATCTCAGTAATAGCTTGTTTTAAACCTGCTTCGTTACGTGCCATACCGCACTTATCCCACATGATTTTACCGAGCCTTTTATGGAAACTTTCAACCGTCTTGCTTCCTTTAATATTCATCAGTTGGTTAATGCGATCACTCACTGATTGTTCGGCTGCTTCGAAGGCAGGGTGATCCGTTGAAATAGCTTTCACATGTATTTCATCAGCCAAAAAATTTCCAATGGTGTATGGAACAACAAAGTATCCATCAGCAAGACCCTGCATTAAGGCTGATGCACCTAACCTGTTAGCGCCATGATCACTAAAATTAGCTTCCCCCAAACAATACAAACCAGGTACGGTAGTCTGCAACTCGTAATCTACCCAAAGGCCACCCATTGTATAGTGCACTGCAGGATAAATGCGCATGGGAAGCTCATAAGGATTTTCGCCGGTAATTTTGTCGTACATCTCGAAAAGGTTGCCATACTTTTCTTCCACTACTGCCTTGCCCATTTTAATCAGCTCTGGTTCGGCAACATGATCATTGCCTTGTTTGCCTGCTTCAATTTTCCCATAACGAAGAATAGCATCGGCATAATCAAGGTAAACCGCCTGTTTGGATGTACCTACTCCATAGCCAGCATCGCAACGCTCTTTAGCTGCTCTTGATGCAACGTCACGTGGAACGAGATTACCAAATGCAGGATATCTCCTTTCTAAGTAATAGTCTCTTTCTTCTTCAGGTATTTCGTTGGGTCTTCTTGTATCGTTTTGTTTTTTAGGAACCCAAATCCGACCATCGTTACGCAACGATTCGCTCATTAATGTAAGCTTGCTTTGATGATCGCCGCTTACAGGTATACAGGTTGGATGAATTTGCGTAAAACAAGGGTTAGCAAAAAAGGCACCTTGCTTATGTGCTTTCCATGCGGCAGTAACATTGCTACCCATTGCATTTGTGCTTAGGTAAAACACGTTGCCATAACCACCACTGCATAACAAAACTGAGTGACCAAAATGGCGCTCCAACTGTCCACTGACAAGATCACGGGTTATGATCCCACGTGTTTTACCATCGATCATAACCAGCTCGAGCATTTCATGACGGCTGTACATGGTAACATTACCCAATGCAATTTGCCTTTCCAATGCACTGTATGCACCCAGCAATAATTGCTGCCCCGTTTGGCCGGCAGCATAAAAAGTACGTTGCACCTGTGTACCGCCAAAAGACCGGTTGCTTAACAAACCCCCATACTCTCTTGCAAACGGAACACCCTGTGCAACACACTGATCGATGATAGCACCACTTACCTCGGCAAGACGGTGCACGTTCCCTTCTCTTGAACGGTAATCGCCGCCCTTGATAGTGTCGTAAAATAAGCGGTAAACACTGTCACCATCATTCTGGTAATTTTTTGCTGCATTAATGCCACCCTGCGCTGCAATAGAGTGGGCACGGCGTGGCGAATCCTGGAAACAAAATGCTTTAACCTTATAACCAAGTTCGCCTAAAGCAGCAGCGGCGGAAGCGCCGGCCAAACCGGTGCCTACAACAATTACTTCAATCTTACGCTTATTAGCCGGGTTAACCAGCTTACAGGTAGATTTATACGTTTTCCATTTACTGTCTAATGGCCCGGCAGGTATTTTAGCGTTGAGCATATAACGTAGATTATAAAAGTTTTTATTGCCCGAAAAGAGCGTTGTTCTCTATAAACAGTAAGTTGTAAATTTTGTTTGAAGTTGCAACAGGCTGTTCAACCATATAGCTGTTTTTAAACCCAATTGAAGTACATAGCTATTGGCATTAGTGCGAAAAGCAAACACACCAAAACAGAGTAACCAACACCTGCCGATTTAAATATTGCAAACCATTTTTTGTTGTGAACTCCAATTGTACGGAATGCGCTAGCAAAGCCATGCAGCAAATGATACAAAAGAGATATACAGGCAAGCACGTAAATAACAACTACCCACCACTGTGAAAAGGTAAATTTCATCAGGTTAAACATGTCGTGCATCTCTACGCCATTGTATGTTACTGCCGTAAGATATTCCTGGCCTGTGAAGCGGGCAGGCACCCAAAAATGATACCAGTGAATTACCAGGAATATCAACAGGATGGTTCCTAATAAACCCATGGAACGGCTATACCATTTGCTACCCTTATTTCCCATTGGAACAGCGTACCCCTGACTGCGCTTTTGCCTGTTCTGAAACTCAAGCAAAAGTCCCTGGTAAGCATGCAGGAATATACCCGCAAACAATCCCACTTCTGCTATGCGGATCAATACCATCGACCCCATAAAATGGGCAGCCTTATTAAACATTTCTCCTCTCTCCTGTGTAATAAAGAGGTCAGCGAAAATGCATGCGTTAATACTTACGTGAATCAGAAGGAATAAGATAAGAAAGAGTCCGGTAAAGCTCATGACCAGTTTCTTACCGATTGAGGAAGTGAACACTTGTTTCCACGTCATAGAATCGCTGATTTATTTTGCGCTGCAAAAGTACACGAACAACGATTTCAGTAAGAATTTATTTAGCTATCAACCTGTAATCGTATGCATGAATATTAAACAGCTTTTAATATTTGCATTAATATTTTAGGCATATACTACAATATCAACTGTATATTTTAAAATTATTTTAACCACGCCAGCATTGCCGTCTGCAGGCCTAGCCACTCATCCAAAAAATATTAAGCGCAGTGGTTTCGATTGTAATTTTGTTTTATGCGCAAAATTTTAAATGTAGTATGGAGCAGCCTTAAAATGGCATTAGCTGAATTAAGGGTAAACAAGCTGCGTACATTTTTATCGCTCTTCGGCGTAACTATTGGTATTTTTTGCATTATTGGCGTACTTGCCACAGTTGAGAGTCTTAAAAAAAGCGTTTCAGACGGATTGAAAGACATGGGTACCAATACCGTTTATATTCAAAAATGGCCCTGGGGCGGCGGCGGCGATTATCCCTGGTGGAAATACATGAAGCGGCCAGAACCTAAGTATGAAGAAATGAAACCCATAAATGAGCTTAGTCATTACATGGATGCAACCGCTTTTATGTTGTTCAACAGCTCGAACCTCGAATACAAAGACAATGTTTTACAAAATGTCACCTGGTATGGCGCAACGGAAGATTTCAATTCTATCCAGGAAATAAAGATGGGTTTCGGACGATATCTCTCCAGCAGCGAGTTTAATGCCGGAAGCCCTGTAATTGTAATGGGCTACACGAATGCCGATAAACTTTTTGGAGCGGCCGATAAAGGGGTTGGAAGGCAGGTACAGATTGCCGGTCGCACCTGCACGGTTGTTGGTGTTATGAAAAAGAATGGACAAAGCCTGATTGGCGGGTGGGATTTCGACAACATCATAATAGTACCTTTTAATTTTTGCCGGCAAGTCGTAAATGAAAGATATGGCCAACGTTTTTTACTGGTAAAGGGAAAAGAAGGCGTACCTGTTCAGGATTTGAAAGATGAACTGAAAGGGATCATGCGCAGCGTACGCAAACTTAGGCCAACGGAGGATGACAACTTTTCGCTGAATGATGTAACCGCAAGCAGCTCCAGCATGGAAAGTTTCTTTGGAAGCGTAAACATTGGTGGCTTTGTAATTGGCGGCTTCAGCCTGGTGGTTGGCCTGTTTGGCATTGCCAACATCATGTTTGTAACTGTTAAAGAAAGAACCTCGCAAATAGGTTTGAAAAAAGCCATTGGCGCCCAGCGATCATATATATTAACTGAATTCCTGCTTGAGTCATCTTTTTTATGTGTGATTGGAGGCGCAATTGGCCTGTTACTGGTGTTCCTCATTTCACTTGCCCTTAGTTCCGTACTTCCATTTAAAGTATTCCTGGCCCCGGGCACTATGATGCTCGGCCTGGGAATCAGCATAGCTGTTGGCCTGTTGGCCGGCATTATCCCGGCTTGGAGCGCTGCAAGAATGGATCCTGTTGTGGCGATCCGAAGCAAGTAATTAGTTTTATGAAGAATAATAGGTGGTTGCTTAGTCAGTTGCGAATGGTGAATTGTGAGCAAATACAGGCATACTACATACGCACTATTAACACCATTGACAACTCAAGATTTAACTTAGCACCAGTTCATAGTTGATGTTTCATAGTTAATAATTTAGAACCGCGGCCCTTAAATCACAAATCCCTAAATCTCTAAATCAGCAATTCTCCTTCTATTTGCAAAAATTAATTGATCCCATTGGCTGTTACAATCCTTGCAATAGAATCTTCCTGCGATGAAACCGCCGCATCGGTTTGCGTTGACGGCAAAATTCTGAGCAACATCATTGCGACTCAAAGCATTCATGAATTATATGGTGGCGTGGTGCCTGAACTGGCAAGCCGTGCCCACATGCAAAATATTTTGCCGGTGGTACAGGAGGCGCTTAAAATAGCTTCGGAAAACTTACTCACCATTCACAATTCACCATTCACTGCTCACCACGCACCACTCACCATTCACGACCTCGATACGATTGCTTTTACAAAAGCGCCCGGTCTTATCGGGGCTTTGCTGGTTGGTTCCTGCTTTGCAAAATCTATGGCCCTTGCTTTAGATAAACCACTAATTGGCGTGCACCACATGCAGGCGCATGTACTGGCAAACCTTATCGCTGAAAACAAACCCGGTTTTCCTTTTTTGTGTTTAACCGTAAGTGGTGGACATACGCAGATTGTTTTATGTGAAAGCCCAACCCAATTAAAAGTTATTGGCGAAACGCTTGATGATGCTGCCGGTGAAGCTTTTGACAAGAGTGCCAAAATGCTGGGCCTTCCCTACCCCGGCGGACCGTTGATTGATAAATATGCTGCAACAGGAAAACCGGTGTTTGACTTTGCCGAACCGCAGATAGCCGGCCTCAATTTTAGCTTTAGCGGTTTAAAAACTTCGGTACTGTATTTCCTGCAGAAACAGCAAAAAGGCAACCCGGATTTTATTAAAGAAAACCTCGCCGATCTCTGCGCTTCCGTTCAAAACCGCATCATCTCCATTCTTATCAATAAAC
>JBKJNG010000535.1:0-4336 GCA_046596065.1 Phnomibacter sp.
GTCATTTATTTTTGTCAGTATTTCCAGTGTCAGCCGTTCCCTGATTTCAACAAATAGGGTTGGCGAGAAAGGCTCCTCGTTAGTGAAACTGCTGTAGCCCAGAAAATATTGTATAAACATATTCTCCCGTATCTGCGCTATCGTTTCCCGGTCGGAAAGATTGAGATAGTGTTTAACAATGATGGCACCCAGTATTATACGGCCATTTATCGGCGGGCGGCCCTCTTTGGAAGTGAACAGCTTATCGTAATAGCAGACAATGTTGTCCCATGGGATGGAATGTGCCATCCGCACCCACCTGTTACTGCTCGTAAGCTTTTGATCGAACGGGGTCTCAAAACCCGCCAAAGTAAGTTGGTTCGGACTTACATAGCCCGGCGTAGATGCACGCTTTTTATGCACTTTCTCAACTTTCCCTTGCATTTGATATTATCTTTTTGAAGATGTAAACCAAATGTATCAACTGTTTATGAATTGTTCAGCAGACCCTAATTAAGTTGATAGCATTTTCAAAAAATCACGCAGATTCAAGAAAGAGTTTAACTACTTGGAAAACTGTGACAGAAGACGCTGTTTGGAAAATAATACAAGATGTATTGGACGATTTTCCCAAGGCTAAAATGCTTGCTAATAACAGGGCGCGTTTTGAAATTTTACATAATAAATACAGGTTAATAGCAGAAATAGATTATACAAGTCAAATTTGCGAAATCAGATTTATCGGTAGTCATAATGAGTATGAAGCGATTGATCCTTCCACTATTTGATTAAAAAGTAAATATTATGAATAGGCAATGGTTCATATTAGAGACCGAAGAGCAATATGATGATGCAATGAAACGGTATGAAGGAATCAAAAAATCAGCTAAGGGTTCTGATGAGCATAAAGAAAAGATACTTTTAGTTACACTGATTCAACAATATGAAGCTTCAAAGTGGGATTTACCTCAGTTAGATCCAGTTGAGCTGATCAAGGTGCGCATGGAAGATTTTGGATTTCGCCAGGCCGACCTGGCAGAAGTTTATGGAGATAAGGGCACCGTAAGCAAAGTGCTGAATTACAAGCAACCGCTTTCACTAACAATGATTCGTAAATTCAGTGAAGTGCTACGGATTCCCGTTTCTTCACTAATAAAAGAATATCAATTGTAGTAACGGAAAGAACCCATATCAGCAGATATCTGTTAGCAGCCAAAAGGCTCACAACTCACACATCACACATCAGAAATTGCCTCATATCCTTCGTCCACCAGCAAATTGCCTCCATCTGCGGCTTCGGTAGCCAATATATCGCAACGGTTATTGTATGGATTGGTGGAATGACCTCTCACCCAAAAGAACTTCACCTTGTGGTGGCCAGCCAGCTTGTAATATTCCAGCCAAAGGTCTTTGTTTTTCTTGCCACCTTTAAAATCGTTGCGAATCCAACCCAACAGCCAACCTTTTTCAACCGAATTCACTACGTACTGGCTATCACTGTAGATGTGTACTTCCGTGCCGCTTTTCTTCAACGCTTCCAAACCTTTTATTACAGCCAGTAATTCCATCCGGTTATTGGTGGTAAGCCGGTAACCGGCTGATAATTCTTTGCGATGCTGGCCAGCCATTAAAATAGTGCCATAACCTCCTCTTCCTGGATTGCCACGACTGCTGCCGTCGGTATAGATGGTAACAATAGGCGTTTCACTCATAGTTCAATATAAGGGTTCAAAATTGCCGGCAATTATAAACCGGCTCCTTTAATAGTCTACGGATTGCTTTGTATTTTTCTTAGCGCCCTTGTGGCTGAATAAATGCAATCAATATCCACTCCACAGAACACATATATACATCACACATCATAAATCACACATCTCAGATCACTGCTTATACCTGCAAGACACCGGTAGAAAATGACTGGGTAACCGGGCTTTGATTTGCCGCGGCTATACCAATGGAAATACGCTCCCGCGTTTCAGCCGGATCAATCACTTCATCTACCCACAGCCTGGCAGCGGCATAATAAGGTGTGGTTTGCCTGGCATACCGGTCTTTAATCGTATTCAATAATTCCTGCTCATCTTTTTCGGTAATGGTTTGGCCTTTGGATTTTAGCGATGCTACCTGGATTTGAAGTAGTGTTTTAGCAGCCTGGTCACCACCCATCACGGCAATTTTAGCAGTTGGCCAAGCGTAGATAAATCTTGGATCATAAGCTTTGCCGCACATGGCATAATTGCCTGCCCCATAACTATTGCCAGTGATAATAGTGAACTTGGGCACCACCGAATTGGCCACGGCATTCACCATTTTGGCGCCGTCTTTAATAATACCCGAATGCTCGCTTCGACTGCCGACCATAAAGCCGGTAACATCCTGCAGAAACACCATTGGTATTTTCTTCTGGTTACAGTTCATAATAAATCGGGCGGCTTTATCGGCACTGTCGTTATAGATCACCCCGCCAAGCTGCATTTCGCCTTTTGCATTTTTTACAACCAGGCGCTGGTTAGCCACAATTCCCACTGCCCATCCATCAATTCTTGCATAACCGCAAATAATTGTTTTACCATAATCGGCCTTAAATGGGTCAAAGCAACTCTTATCAGATCCGGCAACACCATCTACAATCCGGTCAATTATATCAATTACATTATACGGTTTTGCATTGCCTTCGGGAAAAATGGAACTGAGTTCTTCCGGGTTTTTCGATGGGGCTACGCTGATTTCACGGTTGAACCCGGCGTCCATGGGTTTGCCCAGTTTGCTCATGATCTTTTTTACCTGGTCTAGGCAGGCTTCTTCGGTATCAAAACGGTAATCGGCAATGCCACTGATTGAAGTATGTGTAACCGCTCCGCCAAGCGTTTCTGTGTCTATATCCTCGCCGATTGCGGCTTTTACAAGGTAGGGCCCGGCCAAATAAATGCTGCCATTGCCTTCAACCATCAGCGTTTCATCACTCATAATTGGCAGGTAAGCTCCGCCCGCCACGCAGGCGCCCATCACCGCCGAAATTTGGGTGATACCCATGGCGCTCATTTTTGCGTTGTTGCGAAAAACGCGGCCAAAATGTTCTTTATCGGGGAAAATCTCGTCCTGCATTGGCAGGTAAACACCGGCGCTATCTACCAGGTAAATAATAGGCAGCCGGTTTTCCATGGCTATTTCCTGCATGCGCAGGTTCTTTTTACCTGTTATTGGGAACCAGGCACCCGCCTTAACGGTTTGATCGTTGGCAACCACCATGCACTGCCGGCCGCTGACGGTCCCGATGCCAGAAACAGTTCCTCCAGCTGGGCATCCGCCGTCCGACTGATACATTTCGAAACCGGCAAAAGCGCCAAGCTCCATAAAATTAGTTCCGGCATCACACAAATAAGCAATGCGCTCCCGGGCGGTTAACTTGTTTTTTTTCCTTTGCTTTTGGATGGCCTTTGCGCCGCCGCCCTGGTAAATAATGTCCAGCAGTTGCTGCCTTTTTTTCAGCAAAACTTGCATGGCAGTTTCATTCCGGTTGATGGTTTCATTCATAATTGACTTGCTAGGCGTTCGTTTTATAATTTGAAGATAAGACCCGAAGATTTTCTATTGCTCAAACATTTTCATTCCTCCCTGATTTTGCAGGCCAATGGGGCAGCTGCATCAAGGGCACAAAAAAAGCTGCAATCAATGATTACAGCTTTTTTCAAAAACTTTTTAACAATTAAGCCGGTTGAACTTTTTCAGCCGCCAACCTTGTAAATTCCTGGCCATTAAATATGCGGGCAAGGTTCATATCCTTAGATTTTTTCCAGCCTTCGATATTATTTTCAGGTACTATGCGCCAAAAGTTTTTGGCTTTCAGATCGTTATAATCAGGCATCTGTATAAATAAGCCTGTGATTGTGTTACGGGTTTTAAAACTAATGCGTACTGCACTTTTACCAACGTGTTCCGGAGTAAGGAACTTTTCAATTTGTTCGTTCGTCATGCCTTATGAATTTTTCGGAAGGTAAGCGTTTTTGCCTCAATAGCCTTTATTTTAACGTTTAAACGCCAATCTCATCGATTATAAGCACAATTTGCTGCATCTTTAGCAAGCTGAATTTCACCCTTAACTAACATAAATTTTAAGCATGCCCATACAGATTTTTATTACAGGCGGCACTTTTGAAAAGGAGTATAACGAGTTGAATGGTGAGCTATTTTTTAAAGATACTCACCTGCCCGAAATGCTTAAACTTGGCAGAAGCAGGCTACAGTTATTTACCGAAACGCTGATGATGATCGACAGTTTAGATATGACCGATATCGACCGGGTAATGATTGCAGAACATTGCATTCATTCAGAAGCTGATAAAATTTTAATAACCCA
>JBKJNG010000587.1:0-7385 GCA_046596065.1 Phnomibacter sp.
TATTGCGACCAGGCCACGGTTCAACAGTAACAGGTAGCCTCTATAAGCCTTTATAAAAACTTCTTTATTAAGACCGGATAATTCCAGCTTTACGCTATCGTAAAAAGTTTCTGCCTGCTGCAAATAAGCCGGCGGCATTTTGTAAACGTTACTTTCCTGCTGGGAAATGTCGGGGTTAGTATCGGCGATTTTGCCCAATGCGGCCGTAAAAGGCATAACTATAAATATAAAGAAGGAGATATACTTCATTTGAATACTGGATGTGAAGTCACAGAATTCAAATATTGTTCCTAAATCATACGAAACTGAAAAAAATGAAGAAAAACGGCTATCACACCAATTAAATGCGATTCAAATAGATGCTGGCTAGCTAATGTATGACTCACTTATAATCTTCCCTAACCGGGTTAAAAATATCCACCAGTCTGCAATCCGTTATAGCTCTTCCTGAATGCGGGATATTACCTGGTATCACCACAAAAAAGCCTGGCTTCAATACTTGGGTCTCACCTTCGATCGTCATTTCAAATTGGCCTTCCAGCACAAAAGCGCATTGGTGATGCATGTGCTGGTGTACAGGAAAAGCACTGCCAGCTTTTACACTAATAAAGTTGATGGTATTACCAGCTGTATGAATAGACTGGGCCCAAAAACCCGAGAGTATTTCCTTTGGTGGCATGTCGCTGAAACTTCTAAAAATGCTTTCTTCCATTGTTTATGGATATTGAGGATTACAATTATGACTGGAAAAACTTGTACTTATCTACCGCTAACCTGTACTTACACATTTGTATCTCAGCTTCATCATTGCTGCAAATTATTAAAAGCCTTTGGCTGCAGAAATCCGTTATCAGCCGGTTATATAAAGCAATGCCGTCAAGATCGAGGTTGCTGGTTGGTTCATCCAGCATTACAACAACCGTTTTTGTAAAGATGGCCTGGGCAAGTTTTACGCGTTGTTTCATGCCACTGCTAAAATTGCGGATCTGTTTGTGGGCTGCATCCTGCAAACCAATATAATTTATGATAGAGCCAGTTGTTTGGCCATCAATAAATGGTTTGAAGGAATGATGAAAAGTAAGAAACTCGCTCAAGGTAAGTTCTTCGATCAGTTCAAGATAAGGTGCAGCTATGGAAAGTTGCCTGTAATGTGCTTCCGTTTCGAGTGGTTTTTCGTTTTGAATCCACTGGATTTGTCCTTCAGATTTTTCGACCGCACCAGCAACTACCTGTAGTAGTGTGCTTTTGCCTGAGCCATTTGGGCCAACAATAGCGTAAGCATTGCCGGCTGTAAAGCTGTAATCAAGCTTCCGAAAAATCCATTGGCGGTTAAACCGCTTGCCAAGATTTTGAAGTTCTATTTGCATGCGGCAAGGAAGATGGGTGATGTTAGATATTAGACAGAAGACGGAGATGTTAGATAACAGACAATAGATGATCAGCAAATATGCCTGGCTAACCGGTAACCGGCAACATATTCAAAAACTCACCATTCACCACTCACCAAACTATTCTTCAATAACGCCTTTGGTATACCTCTTAATAATTCCACGGCCACTTTCCCGAACAAAAGTTACAATTTCATCACGTTCATCGTTGATTGGCAATTCTTCTTCAATGTATTCAAGCGCCTGGGTAGTATTCATTCCCTTATTGTATATGCAACGGTAAACATCGAGAATCTGGTTAATCTGCTGGTTGCTGAAGCCCCTTCTTTTAAGACCGATAGAATTTACACCAGCGTAGCTTAAGGGATTGCGGCCTGCTTTTATATAAGGCGGCACATCTTTACCTACCAGCGAACCGCCGGAGATAAACGAATGCTGGCCGATTTTTACAAACTGGTGAACCGCACAAACCCCACCCATACCAACCCAATCGCCTAAAATTACATGGCCCGCAAGCTGTGTATTATTACTAAGTGTACAGTTATTACCTACAATACAATCGTGACCAATATGCGAGTAAGCCAATAGCCAGCAGCCATTTCCAATAACGGTTTTCCAACGGTCGGAAGTGCCACGATGAACAGTTACAAATTCGCGGATGGTACAGTTATCGCCTATTTCTACTGTCGTTTTTTCTCCATTAAATTTCCGGTCCTGGGGGATGGCGCCAATTACCGCACCGGGGAAAATACGGCAGTTTTTGCCAATTCTTGAGCCTTCCATGATGGTAACGTTACTGCCAATCCAGGTTCCTTCGCCAATTTTTACATTGCCATGTATAACCGTAAAAGGATCAACTTTTACGTTATCGGCAAGGTGCGCATCGGGGTGAATATAGGCAAGTGGATGTATCATAAGCTGTTAGCTGCAAGTGGCAGGCGCCGGTTATGCCATGCAACTCCTTTTAAATAAAGACCAATTAGCCGGATTGTGATTGCGACAAAAGTAATATGCTGATTGTGAATAATTTTAAAAACCCTTTTAAGGTTACGATTCACGTAAAATGTTGGTTAAAAGCATAGTATATAAAACGTATTTTAAGGCAGTTAAGTTATAAACAATAAATATTCTGTTTTTGCCCGCATTTTTAACCCTTTGAAAGTATGGACGGCAGATTTATCGTTTAACCAGCTGGGCCACAAGGTCGGCTTCTGTACAAACACGATTACCTACATATACCGTCCCTCTCATGTCACAGATGCCCCGGCGTATAGGGCCGTTCATCTCCATTTTTAAGATCATAGTGTCGCCGGGCTTTACCATGCTTTTAAATTTACAGTTGTCGATCTTTAAGAAATAGGTATCGTAATCGCCCGGCGGCATGGCATTAATGCATAAAATACCACCGCATTGTGCCAGCGCTTCAATTTGTAAAACACCGGGCATTACCGGGTTTCCGGGAAAATGCCCCTGGAAGAAGTATTCATTAAAGGTTACGTTCTTGATGCCGATGATCCGCTGATCGCTCAGGTCGATTATTTTATCTACCAAAAGAAAAGGAAACCTGTGCGGTAACGTTTTTTCAATCTGGCAAATGTCGTAAACGGGTGGTTTGGTAGGGTCGTAAACAGGAACCCCTAAATACTGTTTTTTCTTTTTTATGTACTGCTTTATCTTTTTAGCAAATTCAACGTTGGCAGCATGGCCCGGGCGGTGCGCAATAATATTTGCTTTTACGGGGTAACCAATCAGTGCAAGGTCGCCTACTATATCCAGCAGTTTATGCCGGGCTGGTTCATTTGGAAAATGAAGTTTCAGGTTATTGAGATAGCCTTCGCCCTGGATCTCAATATCATCTTTCTTAAACGCCTTTTTCAGCCTCAGTTTTGCTTCATCCGTTATGGGTTTGTCTACCACTACAATAGCATTGTTAATATCACCACCCTTTACCAGGTCATTTTCCAACAGCATTTCAAGCTCGTGCAAAAAAACGAAAGTGCGGCAGGGGGCAATTTCCTTTTTAAAATCGGCAATGCGTTTTAACTGTGCATGCTGTGTTCCAAGCACCGGGCTATTAAAATCAATCAGTGTGGTTATTTTATACTCTGCGGAAGGCAAAGCAGTTATTTCTACCCGGCGGTCCTCATCTAAAAATGAAAGATTTTCAGTAATGCTATACCATATTTTGGCTACATCCTGTTCCGCCACACCTGCCGTTTCAATAACCCCTATAAATGGCGAACTGCTGCCATCCATTATCGGAACCTCGGGTCCATTGATCTGTATCAAACAATTATCAACCCCCATGGCAACAAGGGCTGCCAAAATATGCTCAACGGTACTAATGCGGCCTCCGTTTGCTTCAAGTGTCGTACCCCGGGCCGTTTCAGTTACCAGGTCGCAATCAGCTTTAATAATTGGCTGATTTGGAAGATCGATCCGTTGAAACTGGTATCCGAAGCCCGGCTGTGCAGGGTTCAGCGTCATATCAACAAAAGCGCCTGTATGAAGCCCGGTTCCTGAAATAGTTACCGCGTTGCTTAACGTGTGTTGTTTATCCGGATTAAAACCTTGGTCCATTAAAATACAAATTGATATTGTTACAAAAGTAATTGAGAAAGATAAGTGACCAACCGCAACTAGCTGTGTAAACTACTGCAAACATGTTTCAATTGCGTGCAGTTTCCTACATCCTTTCCTGTGCTCTCAGCCAGCGTTCGGGCAAATCGTTGTTACTGGCTGCATAATAATCAGAAAAACTACAGGCTATAAATTTGCTATCGGGCATCTGCATCCACCAGCGGCTCGTGTTCCTGCTTTGCAGAAACAAAGTATCCACTTCCGCACACAGTGTATGAAATTCATTATATCCTGTACGATCTTCCAAATGGGTTTCATGCCGTTGCTTTTGCATGCCATCCATAAAATACCAAACCATTTGTGCCACTTGCATAGCTGTAAGATTATGCGGGTCTTTACCTGCAAAGTTGAAGATCCCTGTGATGCTGTTGGTGTCGCTCATGCCGGCGTATTGCATCAGTTTACACATATCCTGGCCGGTAAAACCATTGGGTGATAATGCATTTGCCGGCGCATAGGCATGAGCGACAGCATTCATATCTACCGACAATAATTCACTGCTCCTGATGGCTGGTTCCACTTCGTCCATTTTTTCCTGCACACGGCCTACCCTGAAACAATCGAACCTTAATTTATCAATGGTTTCCAAAAGGTCGGGATAAGTAAAATAACTCTGGAAGCCAATCAGGTTGAAGTGCCGTACATAGTTGGGCGAGCCGGTAAGCATTTCCAGCAAAAACCGACGGCTTTGCTTATGGTTGTTTTTATCCAGGTCTATCAGTGCATCAATTACAGTTGCTTCAATAATCTGCTGACGATCAGTGAAAACCTGGTACAATGAAAGCGTACAATCATGGCTACCCCCAAGTATCATCACTTTTTTTCCAGCATCCACCAGGTCTTTTACCACCAGTTTAAGGGCCGCATAAGTATCTTTTAAACTAGCCCCTGTTCTTATTGTGCCGGCATCTGCAATTTTAATTTCTTGGTGCCAATGGTACAACTGGTATAACTGCTGCCGGATGCTATCAGAATTTAAAGTGGCGGCGCCGGGTCCCGCTCCCCTCCATTCATCGCAACCAATTAATACGAGGTCGGCTAATTCCAGGTCATTATCCTGTTGTAAAAGCCACCCAATCTGGCCCGTTTCATAGCCTTCATCGCCCGATACGGCTACCGGATCGGCGGCAATTAAAAATTCTAAAAGAGAGGTGTATGGCATGAATAAAAAATCAGTTGTAATAAGCGGGTGAAGATATAAAGCACAGGGATTTAAGGGTAGTGATTTTATTAACAAACACTGGTAATCGATAATGAAAGCTAAAACAATAAATTTAACCCCCTCAAACACATTTTATTATGAGCCTTTAAATGCAGTACTCCCATTCCACTATCCGTAAACTATTATTCCCGTCATAGGAAAATCCGGTTTGATTTCACCAATACCTTTGCCCGCTTTAAAAATCAAATCGTTACAAGAAAATACCACCAAGAGGCAGGAAATTGAAATCAAAAGGACTACATATAGGTTTAGTGGGAAACCCGAATAGTGGCAAAACATCTCTTTTTAATACACTTACCGGCCTGCACCAGAAAGTTGGCAATTTTCCCGGCGTTACGGTGGATAAAAAGACGGGGGAAACCGCGATTAGTGATACGCTCAGGGCAAGCATTATTGATTTACCCGGCACTTACAGCCTTTACCCGAAACGTGCAGATGAATGGGTGAGTTATAAAGTATTGCTGCAACAGGACCCTGATGTTTTTCCTGATATGGTGGTGCTGGTTGCCGATGCCAGTAACCTGAAGCGCAACCTGCTTTTCTGCAGCCAGATAATTGATTTGAAAATACCAGTGGTGGTGGCGCTCACTATGATGGATATTGCCCGCCGCAAGGGAACTCAAATTGATGTAGCTGGCCTGGAACGAGAGCTGGGTGTTGCCGTTGTACCCATCAATCCAAGAAAAAACAAAGGTATTCCACAACTAAAAAAGGCTATTGAAACGGTTGCCCGCTCGCTGAATGCAGCTGCGCCGAGAGATTTTATAGATAACAAACTACTGGCACCCGCAGCAATCAATGCTTTGCAGGCGCAGTTTCCGAAACTCAGCGATTACAACGCTATTCATTACCTGATAAACCACGAACACTTTGACTTTGAGCCAGCCGTACAGCAGCATATTGAAGATATTGAAGTAGCCAATGGTTTTAATCCAACTAAAACCCAGGCGGAAGAAATTGTGCAGCGTTACCGGCATATCAGGCAGGTGATGCAAACCACGGTTATTGAAGCCGACCCGCTGCAAAAAACGCTGTTCACTGAAAAGCTTGACAACCTTTTGCTACATAGGAAATGGGGTTATCTCATTTTAATAGCCGTGTTATTCCTGCTATTCCAAAGTATTTTCTGGCTAGCGCAATTTCCCATGGATGCCATCGACTGGACATTCGGGCAGTTTTCCGGCTGGCTTAGTGGTATACTGCCGGATGTTTGGTGGAGTGATCTGCTTATTAATGGCGTAATAGCCGGCATGGGGGGCATATTAATTTTCGTGCCGCAGATTATGATATTGTTTGGGCTGATAACCCTGCTGGAAGATACCGGCTATATGGCCCGCATAAGTTTTCTTACTGATAAACTGATGCGCAAAGTGGGCCTTAACGGCAAAAGCGTAATGCCGATGATCAGCGGTTTTGCCTGCGCAGTACCCGCTATTATGAGTGCCCGTTCCATTGAAAATAAAAAGGAACGGCTGCTGACAATATTGATCACACCGCTTATGAGTTGCAGTGCAAGGCTGCCGGTGTTCACCATTATTATTGCGCTGGTAGTACCCAATACCTACTACCTCGGTGTATTTAGTTTGCAGGGTTTAATTATGATGGGGCTTTACCTGTTTGGCCTTGTGATGGCATTGATCGTTTCCTATATTGCCAAATGGTTCATCAAAATAAAAGAAAAGAGTTTTTTTATTTTGGAACTACCTGTTTACCGGACACCACGCTGGAAAAACGTAGGCTATACCATGATAGAAAAAGCCAAAATATTTGTGACGGATGCCGGCAAAGTAATTATGATTATCAGCTTGCTTTTATGGGCGCTTAGCACTTTTGGACCGCCCAAACGCATGCATGCGGTTAATGCCAAATACGAACAATTAAAAACTGAGAACCCGTCCAATCTTACTGAAATTGATAAAAGTTATCGTGCCGCACACCTTGAAAACAGTTTTGCCGGTATTCTTGGAAAATCAATTGAACCAGCTATAAAACCACTGGGGTACGATTGGAAAATTGGTATTGCCCTAATTACCTCATTTGCCGCCAGGGAAGTCTTTGTTGGTACTATGGCAACGTTATATTCTGTTGGGGAAGATGCGGGCGAAAACAACAATACGTTACGCAAAAAAATGAAC
>JBKJNG010000592.1:0-2938 GCA_046596065.1 Phnomibacter sp.
GTCTTGGATTAAATACTCTTGGTTTTAGATTAGCGAAATGACAGATTTAGTTATGATGAAAAATCATGTCACAAGACTTGCCAGCATACAACAACTAAGCTTCGTCGGGTGCGAAGCGCCAACGATGAAGCTTGATGTTGCACGGAACCTTCGGTAGACGGGCGTTTTATTATGGGGATTGAATCGAGGGGCTATTGGATTTACAGTGTTTAAGGAGACAGTTTTGCTGGTTAATTTGCATCGTGCGCAACGTTCGCATTGCTACAGTGATGCAAAATCAGGTTGTGGGTTTTTAAAAGTTTTTAAGCAGGCCATTTATCGCCTGTTTTTTTTATATACCGCAAAGCATTACCAGGCCGCATTATACAGCTGGTTGCAAAGGGTTGGTATTCTCTGTTTTTTCAAACCGTTTCAAGATATCCTGTGGCGGACCACGGAAATCAAAATGCATTACTGTTTGCATAAGTCCTTTTTTACAACAAGGGCAAGTGTGTGCCGTTTCAGTGTTAACAGCGGGTGATGCTACATCGTCTTTTAGCTGGTTTAAACCCGGTTGCAATTGTTCCCTTATTAGCGGAACTGCTGTTGGTTTTACTTTATTACTCAGCATGCCATAATGCCTGATGCGTACAAAACCTTTGGGTAGTATATGCATGGCAAACCGCCTGATAAATTCCAATGCATCCAACGTCATTTCTTTTTTGCCGGCCGCCTGCCGATAATCTTTGTAAGCAAAACTTACTGTATCATTTTTTATATTGGTAAGGCGGTGATTACTGATAGCAATCTTATGTGTATAGCGGCTTAGATATTCTATCACCTGCAAAGGCCCGCCAAACGGGCGTTTGGCATACACCACCCAATTGGTATTAAACAAAGCATTAAAGAATTCTTTTGATTCATTTGGCAATGCTTTGCGCAGTGCGGCAACATAACGTGCACGGAATACTTTGCTGAGCGCTTTTACCGGAAACAAAAATTTACCATTGTTGCGGGTAGCTTTCCAATGTCCTGTTTTTGTAATACCGCCACCTGGAATAATACAATGAAGATGTGGATGCAATGATAAAGTTTGCCCCCATGTATGCAGGATGGATATCATGCCTGTTTGTGCGCCCAGCTGTTTTTCATCGGCAGCAAAACTTTGTATCGTACTCCACGCTGTTGTAAACAGCAGCCCGTACACCGTTGCAGGCTGATGCAAGCAGATTGTATTGATGCCTTCCGGTAATGTGAACACCACATGGAAGTATGGAACGGGCAATAAATCTCCCTTGCGGGCTGCCATCCAGGCCTCCCGCTGCTGCCCCTGGCACTTAGGGCAATGACGATTTCTGCAACTATTATAGCTGATGCGCAGGTGGCCACACTGGTCACACTGATCAATGTGGCCGCCTAATGCAGCCGTACGGCAGCGCCGGATGGCATGCAGTGTACGCCACTGCCAGCTATTAAGTTTCAGTTGTGTATTTGCCTTGTCCCAGTGCCGGTTCAGTATGGTGGCTACTTCATAAACCGGCTGCATGTTTACTTGCCGTAAAGCCGGTCAAGCGGGCTAAGTGGTGGCCGCTCCGATGGTTTGGCTACATGCAGATAAATCATGGTGGTATCAATCGTTTCGTGGCCCAGCAGTTTTTGAATGGTCATAATATCGGTACCATCTTCCAGCAAATGCGTAGCGTAGGTATGGCGGAGTGTATGCACGGAAACTTCCTTCTTAATACCTGCTTGTTTTACAGCTTGTGTTACCGCCCATTGCACCCCGCGTTGCGAATAACGGCTATCAAAGTCACCACCTTTTCTTCCTTCAATTACAGCATCACCTTTGCCATTAAATAACCATTGTACAGGGTGCTCTGCTTCGAGGTATTTTTTAATGCCATCGGCCAGTACTTTACCCATGGGTACATAACGATCTTTCTTGCCTTTGCTTTGCCGCACATGTATCATGCGGCGGTTAAGGTCAACATCGTTGATCTGCAGGCTGCGTACTTCCAGGCAGCGCAAACCACAGTCGTACAACAAGCCAAGCAATATGCGGTGCTTTAATAACGCGGGTGTTTTTAGCAAGGTCTTCATGTCTTCGCGACTCAGTACCACGGGCAGTTTTTCCTGCCTTTCAATGGTTGGCAGCGACACACGTTTATCATCAAGCCCTTCCAGACGGAATAAAAAGCGAAGCCCGTAAACGGTGTGTTTAAAATAAGATTCAGAAGGCGTGTTGTGTTGTTGCTGCAACAGGTACAGGTAATCTTCTATCTGATCGTCTTCCAGATCGGTGGGCAGGCAACTAAAATGCAGGGCCATTTGCGAGAGGTGGCGGGCGTAATTATTCAGGGTGCTTTCACTGCGGCCGCTGGTTTTCATACGACGTTTTAACCTGCGGTACATGTCGTTAAATCCATGTACATTAGCACATGCCTGCGCAACCAGCGTGGCAGACTCCGGAGAACGTTTTGTAGTGTTCATAACTTTTGATTTTTGGTGAAATCAAAAAGCTACAAACGCTTCTCCGTTTTTGCAAGAGCGAGGCTACCGAAGGTTTAGTGCAACAAAAGTATTGCCAAAAGCGGGGCGGACGGAAGATCAATCGACTGTAAATCGCTACTGTACTGCATCCGGGCTTGACGGAATTCTGCTCGACATTTTTTGTTAACTTGTACTTTTATTTCATTATTGGGCTACAGTTCCGGGCTGGACAAGCAATGAATATCCCGTCTTCGGCAATACTCGGACGTTGCCTGCTATTTTTTTGACAGACTATGAAAATAAAAAGTGTTGACATTGTTTATGGCGTACCATTCTTTGCTGGACTAATACTCCAGATTTTTGCCGTTGACATATTTAGGCTGACATTCATTCCCCAAAAGATTACGGTTGGACTTTATCTTATTTCAGGCTTTATCGCATTTCTGTTTTTGCGAAAAAAACTTCAAGG
>JBKJNG010000148.1:0-3075 GCA_046596065.1 Phnomibacter sp.
GGTGTTTGCTAATCATTGCTTTCATAGCTGGTATCACAGGCACTTCATAACCTTCAATATCGCATTTTATATAATTAATATGGGTAAGATGATTAAAAAGATTGGCAGGATTTTTCATGGCAACTTCATAAACCTGCGTATCATCCTTTTGTTCTTTTTCATTTAACACCCGCATTAATCCGTGACGGTGTTTATCGGTAGTTGGGTTGCCCATTTTTATAACGCCTTCCGTTTCGCCAAGCGCATAAGGCAATATTTCCACCTGCTTAAACGATGCAACATTTTGTTTTAAAACACTGCGGTATAATTCAATGGGTTCAACAGAATATACTTTTCCATTTGCGCCAACCAGTTTGGCAAATTCTACAGAATAGTATCCAAGGTTAGCAGCAATATCCAGCACCACATCGCCCTGCTTTATAAACTGCTTAACAAAATAATGTGTAAAGTATGATGCATTGCCACGAAGCCATCCGTTATTAAAATAAAAAAAGAAAAGGTGGCTGGTTAGTTGCAAATAAGCACGCTGGCCGAGGATTTTAAGAAGAAGTGCCTTTAAATGTTTCATAAACTGCTGCCAAACGGCCGCCATTTTTATTTTAGTACCTGCAATGCTTTCCGATAAATTGTGTCGTTATTATTCAACACTTCAAAATAACCAACGTTACGCCAGAGGTAGCGTGCGAGCAGTGCTTTTATCCTAAGTTCAAGATCCTGTTTGGCTTTAGGTGTAATAGGCCCAAGTTGCACACTGTCTTTTTTCGCGGTTTCTACCAGGCCCAACCAGGCAGATTCCGGTAATATATAATTGCTGTTTAATTCTTCCGGCGACTTAAATTTTTTCAAAGTTTCTCTTTGCTGTTTAAATACACCAAAAACATAATCGCTTAGCAAGTTTTGGCTATATAAATAAGCCACTGCCCGTGGTACGGTTGCGGAATCAAATGGAATGGTAACATCTGGTGTAATGCCGCCTGCATCGTACAATTTTTTACCTGCTTTGGTTAGGTATGTTTTGCTATGAACTGTATCTGTTACATAGGAATCGCCATTATGAAAACGATCCAGTATTTCTTCCCGGTATTTTTCATTATTGCCGTTTGTATAAGGCTTTTGAATGCTTCGGCCCGTTGGTGTGTAATACCGTGCAACTGTAAGTCTG
Organism: Phnomibacter sp.; assembly: GCA_046596065.1. Classification (GTDB taxonomy): domain Bacteria; phylum Bacteroidota; class Bacteroidia; order Chitinophagales; family Chitinophagaceae; genus Phnomibacter. The sequence continues at coordinate 1,163 of JBKJNG010000148.1, forward strand.
AGGGCACCACCGTTACTAAGATTGTATTGTTCCTGCACAAGACCTTTACCAAAACTTCTGCGGCCAATAATGGTGCCGCGGTCATTGTCCTGCAAGGCGCCTGCTAATACTTCGCTGGCACTGGCGCTGAATTCATCTATCAGTATAACAAGTTCGCCTTCTTCAAATATTCCTGGCTTTGTACTTTGTATTTCACGGGTCTTTACATGGTTGCCTTTTGTGCTGACAATCTTTTTGCCATCGGCCAGTAATTCGTCTGCAATATTCGTAGCCTGTTCCAGTAGGCCACCACCATTGCCGCGAAGATCGAATATCATTTTTTTCATGCCTTTGGCCTGCAGCCCGGTAGCAGCATCCATAAATTCGCGATACGTGGTTTCTGCAAATTTGTTCAGGCGTATGTAGCCAACACCCGGCGAGGCCATATAAGCCGCATCAAGCGATGGAATTGGAATATTGCCACGGGTTATTTCAACCACCTGCTGCTTGCCTTCGTGCATAATGGTTACGTTAATTTTACTACCTGCTTTACCGCGCAGGTATTTGCGCAAGTCGGTGCCTCTTTTGGCTACGCCAGCTATGCCAATGGTATCTACCTTAATTATCTGGTCACCTGTTTTAATTCCCGCCCGGTCGCTTGGCCCTTTATCTAAAACATACACAACATTTAGTGTATCGTTTATCATTTGATATTCTACACCAATACCCGAAAAATTGCCCTGTAAATCGGCATTTACATCGGCTAATGTTACGGGCGGTATATAAACGGAATGCGGATCCAGCCGGTCAACAATGGCTTCAATGCCATCCGTTTCAATAGAGTCAATTTTAAGACTGTCTACATATTTTAGGCTTACCAAATCTAAAACCTGCTGAATGCTTGAACTTGGGTAGCTACTGGACGAACGGTTTTGCCAGTTTAAATGATCCTGTAGCTGGTACCCGGCCAGCATACCCACTGCCATAACAAATCCTAACAAAAATGGTAACCAAACCTGTAACTTTTTATTCATGTACCTGTATTTTGCACAGCTAATGCTGCACGGGCCTGCCTTTAACAGGGTGTTTGTTCAAAATAATTTGCTGGTCTTTTTAGTTTACTTTGCCTCAAATTACTTTGGTCGCTTTTCAAGAATTAATAATTGGCGTTTGCCTTTTGGATTGCGAAAGTACAGGAACAGGAACGATGGGCAATTGTTCCGTTTCTGAATGTTTACACAACTATTAAAACCTATTACACAATATGTCCAAACTTAGATTAATAGCCGATAGCGGCGCTACGAAAACAAGCTGGTGTGTTACCGGCAACGGAATCGATCAAGCGTTTTATACGCAGGGCATCAACCCATATTTTTTTACCTGCGAACAGATAACCGCTTTGTTGCAAAAGGAATTGCCCGCAGGGTTAAATGACAGAGGAATTGAGGCGGTGCATTTTTACAGTGCAGGTTGTGGCGAACCGGTTAATTGCAACATGGTGGAAGCCAGTATCAGGGCCGTGCTGTCATCAGTTAAAAAAGTTACCGTTGAAACCGATGTGCTGGCAGCTGCAAAAGCTTTGTGTGGACACGACACAGGCGTGGTAGGAATTCTTGGAACAGGCTCCAATAGTTGCGTGTTCGATGGAAGAAAGATTATTAAGAACAATCCAGCGCCAGGGTTTATTTTAGGTGATGAGGGTAGCGGAGCTACACTCGGGAAAAAAGTTTTACAGTATTTTATTTACAACACTTTTGATGAAGATCTTTTGCACCGTTTCAATCAGAAATACAAGATTACTTATCCTGAAATATTGCAGAAAGTTTACAAAGGAACCTTCCCAAACCGTTTTCTTTCCAGTTTTGCGCCGTTTTTGAGCGAAAACCGCGGGCACTACATGATTGAAAATATTATTGAAGATGGTTTAAGCGAAT
>JBKJNG010000617.1:0-3463 GCA_046596065.1 Phnomibacter sp.
TGAATTTTATACAGGCAAAATTGATTGCCGTTTGCTGGAATATGAATTGTATGCAGGAAGTAAAAGATAATTGATAATCCTTTATTAGGTGTTTAAAACTGCAAGCGTATGAATCTCTAAAGACTTACGCTCTTTCATGGCTTACACTCCCGTCTCGCCCTCAATGGAATATTATTTTATGATGATGTTCATATTGTTTCGTGATGTATGCTACTACTCTGTCAACCTGTGACGGGCTTACTGAAAAGGCCCCATAACCATCCTGCCAATAAAAGTTTTGTAGCGATTCATCGGTTGTCGTCATCCATTTAGAGGAATGAGATTTTACCTTTTTAATTAAAATTCACGAGGGCTATCTTTTTTGATAGCAAGCATAGTATGTGTACGTGATTGGTGTATCCTCCAACTTTTAAAGACTGGCAATCTAATTTTTACAAATGCCACCCAAATAACTATGCAATTCCTATTCGTAAGGTGGTATCATTAACTGCTCCCTGCGCTTTGTGCTGAAAGCAATGTGGAGATAATTTTGTGTAATTGATTGTGACATGGTTCCTGAGCTTAGCAGTTTTTTATTATTGTATGATTTATTATCGCTCTTTCAAGGGGTTCTAAAAGCGATAATTTTTTTTGAATTGGCCTGCAACTATTGCTAAGATATATTGCCATTCCGGGCTTCCATTAAATTAAAATTATTCATTCTATATTTGCTATACGCCCTTAGAAGTGGAAGCAGCTTTCATTTCAGCAACCACTTTTTCACGCATGTATTTAAAAGCTTCCCAATCGTAAGCTTCAAAATCTTTTTTAACGCCATCTACCCAAATTTCGCCACCCAGAAAAAATATTTTTGCGGCTTCGGCACCTTGTATAAACAGCTTTTTTTGATCCTCGTAACCCATGCCAAAATTCAGCCAGTTAAAACCTTCAACATCAACATGCGCAATGCTTTTTTCGTAGATTTCGTTGCGCTTTAAAAAATCACGATCATAGTAAAAACGAATGGTGCTGAATACATTGCCGATAAAACGCATAAGGCTTGGTTTCTGTTTGTTTTCATTGCCCGGTTCTATATGATCTTCATCTTCCAGTTTTACACCAAAAGTGGGCATGCGTGCAACCTTAATATTGGGGTTGTGAAAAACATTAATGGGGAAATTTGATAAGATGCCACCATCTACAAAGCTGATAACTTTTGAATCCTGGTTGGTTTTGTCAACTGCTGAAGCTTTTTGTTGCTGCAGGCGGCTGCTATCCTGCACGCTTTGCACCACGGTAACCTTAAAAGGTTCAAAAAATATTGGAATGGCCATAGATGCCCTTACAAAATCGGCTGGGCTAACCGTGTTGGTATCTATCCAGTAATCTTTGGCCATCAACGGAAATTCAACCTTGGTTTGAGTGGTAATATCGCTGGCCACAATCGTTAAATAAGGGGAAACTATAATGGTATTATCACCTTCAATATTTTGGCTCATCCTTTCCTCCCGCAACGATAAATCTTCGCTGCGTACTTTCATGGCATCTTCAAGATCGCAGGTATTTTCAACATGATTTCTTTTTAATACATCTACCATCCATTGATGAAATGTTCGGCCGGGATTTATTCCATAACTCGATCTTGCAAAGCGATACCTGAAATAAAGCGCCAAAGCAACCAGCACCAGCATTAGTATCACCGCTACCAGTGCAATGGTTTTAATAATATTATCAATGGCGATAAGGCCAGGAGAAAACAGGCTTTGCGTCGTTATAAACAGCGGCATGCTAACTGCGTAAATCGCATATAACACTGGCATGGCAATGGCAAAAATTATCAGCCATTTAAGCAAGGTTTTACCAAATGGTTTATTAATAAAAACCTTTATCAGCCATTTAGCAAACCAGTGGCCATCCACCAGGTTCCAGAGGTCAAAATCAAGCATTTCCTTCAAAATAATTTCCGACTGGTATTCGAACTTTTCCTGCTTGTAATTTTTTTTATCTACCGCCGCCAGCATCATCGTATTTATGGCTCCGGCGCTGGTGCCGGCGAGTTTTAAAAACCTGAAGCCGAGTTTTTCCAATACGTATGTATAACCCACCAGGCCAACGCCAAGCATACCACCGCCTTCCTGCACATAATTCACGTATTCGTAAGTGCGGCCATCTTCAACCTTTACAAGATCGCTGTATGCAGGGCGTTTACCATACCGTTTAATCAACTCCGCCTCAATTTCCGCTACAATGTTATCGGCACCTGTTTCGGTTATAAATTGTTTGTAATGTTTTTTAGTTTGTGTCATGCCTGTGTATTTTAGTTTGATGGATTGACTTGTAATATAGGCTAACTGGTTTTTATATGCAAGGGGCTATAAGCGAAAGATCGGGCCTGTCTATTAACAGGCGGACAATGGTGCTTAGGATGTAAACGAATTTTAATTGTGTGACAAATTATTTTCCTCAATGCTGAATTTTTAGCCCCACCCGGGAAGCAGCAGCATTTAACAATGGCCGATATTAAATCCCCAAAGACCGACATATTTGGCCCAACCAACTTTGCATTGTTTTACGGTTAATTAAAGGATAGTTTTTTTGTTTACAAAACATCGATAGCCTTCAACGGTTAATTTTACCGCAAACTGCCTTACATGCCCGAAGAATTGGATCTTGAGAAAGAAATGTCGCTGAATGAAACGTTTGAGCAGTTAATAGCTTCAGATGATAAACTGGCTATCAGCGAGTTTCTGAATGATCAGAATATTAGTGATGTAGCAAACCTTATTTACGAATTCCACGACTATGAAACACAGATCATAGCAAGCCTTAGCATTCACCGTGCTTCCAGGGTTTTTAAGATCCTCGACCTGGCCGAGCAGAAGCGCATCATAAAAGAATTGCTGCCTTTTAAAACTGCTGAACTGCTGAATGAATTACCAGCGGATGACCGGGTGGATTTTTTGGAAGAATTGTCCAGCAGCGTGGTCCGGGAGCTGATAAAACTCTTAAATCCCGAAGAGCGGAAGACTACCCTTAGCCTGTTGGGATATCCTGAAAACAGTGTGGGCAGGCTGATGACCACCGATTACGTATACGTGTATGAACACAATACGGTGGCACAGGCTATCGAAACCATTCGCCGTTATGGTAAAGATTCTGAGACCATCGATGTGATTTATGTAATTAACAACAAAGGAATTTTACTGGATGATATACGGATCAGGGATATCATTCTTTCATCGCCCGATAAACTGATTAGCGAGCTGATGGATGACCGGGTAATTGTATTGCACGCCAACGACGACCAGGAAACAGCCAGCACCGTTTTTAAAATGAATAACCGCGTGGCCTTGCCCGTGGTTAGCAAAAGCAATAAGCTGCTAGGCATTGTAACCATTGATGATATTCTTTGGGTTGCTACCGAAGAATATAGCGAGGACATGCAGAAAATGGGTGGTACCGAAGCGTTGGATGAACCTTACCT
>JBKJNG010000352.1:0-5107 GCA_046596065.1 Phnomibacter sp.
TTGAGTTTGGAACCGGTGGGCTTCGCGGTATTATGGGCGTTGGTACCAACCGTATGAACAAATACACCGTAGGCATGGCTACCCAGGGTTACGCTAATTACCTGAAGCAATCTTTTGGCGATGATGTAAGCATTGCAGTTGCACACGATAGCCGCAACAACAGCCGTTTTTTTGCAGAAACCGTTGCCAATGTAATGGGTGCAAACGGCATTAAAGTCTACCTGTTCGAAAGCCTGCGGCCAACACCGGAGCTAAGTTTTGCCATCAGGCATTTTAAATGCAAAGGCGGCGTTGTTTGTACAGCAAGCCATAACCCAAAAGAATACAATGGCTACAAGGCGTATTGGGAAGATGGTGCGCAACTGGTGCCGCCACACGATAAAAATGTAATTAAGGAAGTTGATAAAATAGGTTCGGTTAATGATGTGAAATGGGATGGAGGCGAAGCCAACATCATTATTATTGGCGGTGAAGCCGATGCAGCTTATATCAACATGGTGAAGGGCTTAAGTGTTTACCCCGAAGTTTGCCAGCGCCAGCATGATTTAAAAATTGTCTATACTTCCATACATGGCAGCGGTATTACACTGGTGCCTAAAGTGCTGGAAGCATTTGGTTTTGACAATGTGCATATAGTGGAAGCCCAGGCAGTGCCGGATGGTAATTTTCCAACGGTAGTTTCGCCAAACCCCGAGGAAAAGGATGCAATGAACCTTGGACTGGAACTGGCGAAAAAACTGGATGCTGATATTTTACTCGGTACCGATCCCGATGCTGACCGCGTTGGCATTGCCGTAAAAGATAACGACGGCAACTGGCTGCTGATGAATGGCAACCAAACTGCCGTACTTGCTTTCAATTACGTAATTGAAGCCCGCAAGGCAAAAGGCATTGCGCAGCCGAATGACATGGTGATTAAAACCATTGTAACTACGGATATGATCAACCGTTTTGCTGCAGCCAACGGTATTGCATGTTATGATGTGCTTACTGGGTTTAAATACATCAGCGAAATGATCCGCGAAAAGCAGGGTGTAGAAAATTATGTAGTGGGTGGCGAAGAAAGTTTTGGCCTGATGATTGGCGACCAGGTACGTGATAAAGATGCGGTAAGTGCCGTGGCTTTGCTTTGCGAAATGGCCGCTTATGAAAAAGACAAAGGCCGTAGTCTTTACCAGAAGTTGCTCGACCTGTATGTAGAGTATGGCTGTTTCCAGGAACACCTGGTATCTATTACCAAAAAAGGTATGAACGGCCAGAAGGAGATTGCCGAAATGATGGAATCGTACCGCAATAATCCGCCCAAAGAATTGGGTGGTGTGGCAGTAGAAAAATTACTGGATATTGATAAAGGCGTTGGTCGTAATCTTAAAACAGGCGAATCGTATAAATTGGATTTGCCACAAAGCAACGTGCTGCAATTTTTACTGGAAGATGGCAGTAAGGTAAGCGCAAGGCCTAGCGGCACCGAACCAAAGATCAAATTCTATTTTAGTGTGAATGGCCCATTGGCAAAAGCAGCAGATTATTCATCTGTGCAGGCAGGGTTGATGAGCAGGATAAAAGAGATGATCAAGGATATGAAGCCGTAGCAGGATTATTGCTATATTCATTAAAAGGTTGCCTTTAAAAAGCAGGCAACCTTTTGCATTTGCTTCGTAAATTTACTTTATGAGCCTTGCGGAAAAAATATTACCACATTATACTTACGATGATTATGTGCAATGGGAGGGTAAATGGGAATTGATAGAAGGGTTTCCTATTGCGATGAGCCCTGCGCCGCCCCCTAAACATCAATGGATCGCAGCCAATTTTGTTACTGAATTAACGATAGCAATAAGGGAGTCAGACTGTAAAAATTGCAGGGTATATATTCCTATTGATTTCAAGATTTCCGATGATACCGTATTGCAACCTGACATAAGTATTGTATGCGGGGATGTTACAAAGAAATTTCTTGATTTTCCGCCTGTTCTTGTGGTAGAAATTCTTTCGCCCTCTACCGCCCTCCGCGACCGTCATACTAAGTTTAAAATTTACGAGCAGCAGCGAGTATCTTATTTTTTGCTGGTAAATACCGATAACGAAAGCATCGAAATATATAGCCTGATAAACGGCAGCTATGTAATAGTTCCTTACGATCCGCATTCACCCTTTACATTTCAATTTGAAGATGGTTGCAGTATTGAGGTGATGTTGCATGAAATTTGGACGTAATGCGAGTGAGCTATTGTTATTCCCATCGTTATTTTCTCCTAGAAGTGTCTTCTAAATGGCAAGCTGCCAGCGCTGGTTTGTATGGCGTATAAAAAAGCAGTGCTCAGGAATATGAATCTATATCACCGAGAGAAAATTTTTGCATTACAAACAAAAATTTAATAGAAAAACCACGTGATTAAAGCGTGTTTTTTTCTTGTTTGTAAAGCTATCTTGCATCCTTATTTTAATGCAATTGGTTCGTTTTTGATACTTATGAAAATATTAAATGATACATATCGCCACAAGGGCATGCGCAAGCAACTGATGGATGAATTGCGGGGAAAAAATATAACGGACGAAAAGGTACTGGATGCTATGATGCATATTCAAAGACATTATTTTTTGGATAGTGCGCTCGACCAGATAGCTTACCAGGATAGGGCTTTCCCTATTGGTGAAGGACAAACCATCAGCCAGCCTTACACCGTTGCTTTTCAAACACAATTGCTGGAAGTAAAACCATACGAAAAAATATTGGAAATAGGTACGGGCAGTGCATACCAGGCAACAATTTTAGCAGAGCTTGGTGCCAGGGTTTTTACAATCGAAAGACAAAAAAAATTATATGAACAACAGAAAGAGGAATATGTTTTTAAAGGCAAATACCCGAACCTAAAATTCTTTTATGGGGATGGCTTTGCTGGTCTTTCTACTTATGCCCCCTTCGATAAAATTCTGGTTACCGCTGCAGCGCCATTTGTACCTCCCGCCTTAATAGAACAACTTCGGCCAGGTGGTAAAATGGTAATACCGGTTAATGAGGGCGATTCGCAGCGCATGAAACGCATTACAAAAAAAGAAGACGGCAGCTATAACGAAGAACTGTTTAACCTGTTTGTATTTGTGCCAATGCTGGAAGGCAGAAATAATAAATAGCATTTTGCCATTTTAATCCGGAAATAAACCCGGAGAAATAATCTTGTATGGCTAAGAAAAGCGCAGGTCTGCTGGTTTATCGCTTTTACAATAGTGAAATGCAGGTATTACTGGTGCATCCCGGCGGGCCATTTTGGGCGAAGAAAGATATGGGCGCATGGTCGATACCTAAAGGCGAATTTGGCGATGATGAAGATGCTTTACATGCTGCAATCAGGGAGGTTGAAGAAGAACTTGGTTTTCTGGTTTCAGGTGAATTTGTTGCATTATCTCCTGTGAAACAAAAAAGTGGTAAGCTTATTTTTGCCTGGGCATTACAAAAAGATTTGGATGCGCAAAACATTAAAAGCAACACGTTTGAATTAGAGTGGCCACCAACATCAGGAAAGCAAATAATAGTTCCGGAAGTAGATAGGGCAGGCTGGTTTAATGTGGAAGAAGCTAAGAAAAAGATTAACATGGGCCAGGTTGCACTTATTGATGAATTAGTAAAACTGGTTGGCATTGCTTAATGAAATTATTGTCAATACAGCGCTGCTTACATTTTTTCCTCACCAATCGAAAATTTAAAAATGAAAATTGGCATTGCTGCAGATCATGGTGGTTTTGAACTCAAATCGTCTTTTCATACTTTTTTAACCTCCCTTGGTCACGAAGTGAAAGATTACGGTGCCTACGAATTAAATGATGCCGATGATTACCCTGACTTTGTAATTCCGTTATCGAAAGCCGTTGCAGCTAATGAAGTGGAACGTGGCATTGCAGTTTGCGGTAGTGGTGTTGGCGCAGCAATAGCAGCCAATAAGATTTCTGGTGTTAGGGCGGCACTCATTAACGATCATTTTTCGGCGCACCAGGGTGTGGAAGATGACGATATGAACCTGGTTTGTTTTGGAGGCCGCGTTACCGGCAAAATGGCAGCCCAGGAGTTAATTATTGCCTTTATAAATGCGAATTTTACCGGCGAAGAGAGGCATATGCGACGATTACAAAAAGTAAAAGCACTTGAAAAAAGTAATTGGTAATTACGGCAGAGTTGAGGTTTAAATTTTTTTCTAGAAAGGGAATTCTTTCACCCTTGCAGTCCTTCCTTTTTATATTCTGATTTCTACAGCATTTTTATCTAAACAATAAGTAATAGTTTAGTTTTTTACTGCAATGAGCATTAAACAGGTTTAAAAAAATGAAAACACAATTATAAATAATGGAAGAAACTACCTACTCTTTTGGTATGATTGGTTTGGGTACAATGGGCAGAAGCCTTTTGCTGAATATGGCAGACCATAATTTTTCTGTAGCCGGTTACGATAAAAATGAAAGCCAGGTTGCAATGCTTCAATCGGAGTCAGAAAATAAAACAGTGAAAGCTTTTAGTTCCCTGCCTGAATTTGTTTCAAGTTTAAAAACACCACGATCAGTAATGCTATTGGTGCCAGCGGGTAAAATAGTAGACAGCGTAATAGAAGAACTGATCCCGTTGTTGAGCGAAGGCGACCTGATTATCGATGGTGGTAATTCTCATTTTACAGATACGAACCGCAGAGTAATTTATCTCGATTCAAAGAAGCTCAATTTCTTTGGAATGGGCGTTTCGGGTGGCGAAGAAGGTGCCCGCTACGGGCCAAGTATGATGCCCGGTGGCAACAAAGATGCTTACCACCACGTGCAATATATTTTTGAAGCCATCGCGGCCAAAGTAAACGGCGAACCTTGTGTTACTTACATCGGCCCTGGTGCAGCGGGCCATTTTGTAAAAATGGTGCACAACGGAATTGAGTATGGTTTAATGCAATTAATTGCTGAAACCTATGAGTTGTTAAGAAACAGTTTGCAATTAAAAAATGACGAAATACAAACCATATTCGAAAAGTGGAATGAAGGCAGACTTCAATCATTTTTAATAGAAATTACAAAGGACATTTTTAAATTTAAAGAACCGGGCGCAGATCATTTATTGGTGGATGATATTAAA
>JBKJNG010000583.1:0-13910 GCA_046596065.1 Phnomibacter sp.
CAGAGCATTAAAGAAATAATACAGATAAATATAAAATTGATATCAGGCTTGCGCTCTAAGTGCTTATTTTGCAAATCTTGTAGCCGAATTTACAAAAATGATAACAGGGCGGTTTTATTTACGGTTTTTTAGAATCCAATTATTACTGCTTTTTTGTACAGTATGTTTTTTCACGAACTACACGCTCGCCCAATGTATCAGCAGTTTTCCCAATACGCAAAATTTTGATATCAGTAATGGTGGATGGACCACAGGCGGCACTGCCAGCGATTGGGCATGGGGGAGTCCCAATAAACCCATAATTAGCGCGGCGGCCAGTGGCACCAAATGCTGGATCACAGGCGGCCTCTCTAAAAACAGCTATAATAATGGCGAATTATCCTGGGTAAAATCACCCTGCTACAATTTGACGGCTCTCAAATATCCCACGGTAGGTTTCAAAGTGTTTTGGGAAACTGAATACAACTATGATGGCACCGTACTTCAATATTCTACCGACAATGGCAGCAATTGGTATGACGTAGGTAGCTATTCTGATACTAAAAATTGCTTTAACCTGAACTGGTTTAATACCAGCAATATTAAATTTGCGGGTGGAGGCGGGTGGAGCGGCAGCCTGGGTTCAGGCGGCGGATGTGGCGCGGGCAATGGCAGTAACAAATGGGTGATTGCCTCGCATACCATGCCATACCTGGCAGGTAAAACCAGCGTTCAGTTTCGGTTTCTTTTTGGTGCAGGCACCAATTGCAATGGGTATGATGGCTTTGCTTTTGATGATTTTACCGTTGGTGATGCCCTGCCAAACTTTGCATCTTATTTTTTTACCTGCACCGGCGGCAGTAATGTAAACTTTACGAATACATCTGCCTTTTGTCCAAAATTCAGTTGGGATTTTGGAGACCCTGGTTCCGGCGCAGCAAATGCATCTACCCTGCCAAATCCTGCGCATAATTTCAGCGCTGCCGGTCAATACACGGTTAAACTTACTGCCACAGGGCCCGATAATGCACCCGGCACTTTTATAAGAGTTATTACGATCCTCGATCTGAACACACAGATTATAAATGAGCCCTTATGCAATGGCGACATGAATGGATCTGTAATAGTTACTCCGGCACCGAATATAGCAGGTTTGAATTTTAGCTGGAATACCGCTCCCGCGCAACAAAATGCTACGGCTGTTAACCTTGGTAAAGGAACTTATGTTGTAACTGTTACCGGTAGCAACGTTTGCACATCGCAGGATAATATTACGATCAATGAACCGCTTTTATTATCAAGTACCACCATTAGCGATCAGCCAACCTGTAATAATAATGATGGCAAAATTACCCTGGGAACAACGGGTGGAACTGCACCTTATACCTACACCTGGACGCCGAATATCAGTACTACTAATATTGCCGCCAATCTTGCTGCTGGTGATTATACTGTGGTTGTAAAAGACAAAAACCAATGTAGTGAAAACCGCAGTTTTACATTGGCAGCACCTGCCGCACTATATGCAACTATTTCTGCAAAAAAAGATGTTACCTGCAATGGTGATAAAAACGGATCGGCAACTGTAACTGTTAGCGGTGGATCCGGTGTTTATTCTTACGCATGGTTGCCATCGGGAGGAAGTAATGCTACCGCAAATTTATTAAGTGGTAATACTTACACAGTAACAATAAAAGACCAGGCTGGTTGCAGCACTTCAGCATCAACAACCATTGCCGAACCAGCTGCGCTAAAGTCGGTTATGAGCTTTACAGATGCTTTGTGTGGAAACAGTAACGGCACAGCCAAGGCAACCATTACGGGTGGTGTTTTGCCATACAATTATTCGTGGGCGCCGGGTGGTTACAATACTGCTGCTATCAGTGGTCTTTTTCCACAGGATTATTTTCTTACAGTTACAGATAAGAACAATTGCCAGGTGAGTGATGCGGCAAGTATTAAAGCGACAGGTACAACCATGAGCTTACAAATTAATCATACAGATGTAAAATGTTTTGGAGATAAAACTGGTACGGCAACGGTTGTAATAACTGGCGGCGTTACGCCTTATACCATCACCTGGAGCAATGGCGCAACCGGCGCTACGGCATCCAATCTTGCCAAAGGAAATTACACGGTTACCGTAAAAGATGCAGCCGGCTGCAGTAATACCGCAAGTGTTGATATTGCAGAACCTCCTTCGGCATTAAACGCGTTGCTAAATGTAACCGATGCACTTTGCAAAAATGGGAATGGAAAGATTATTTCAACTGTAACCGGAGGTGCTGCTCCATATCAATACGCATGGACGCCTGCATTTGGCAATGTGGCAAATTTGGTTAATGTAGCAGCAGGTAATTATGCTTTGAATATTACGGATAACAATGGCTGCAAAACATCCGCTTCGGCAACTATAAAAGAACCAACCCTGGTAGTTTCAAAACTCACGCTTCAAAATGCAGCCTGTGGTAATAATAACGGCAACATAAGTGTAGTAGTTAACGGTGGTGTTGCGCCGTACACCTATGCCTGGCTACCGGGCAATCAATCAACAGCAGTTATCAGCAATCTTGCTTCAGGAAAATATACACTTACTGTTACCGATAAAAATGGTTGTGTAGCAAATGATACTGGCATTGTTACATCACCAGGTAATTTATTGGTGCAAACCAGTGTAACCGCCATAACATGTAACGGTGATAATAATGGCGGTGTCGCTGTTACCATCACAGGCGGTTCTCCTGCATACAGCATTGCATGGAGCAATGGTTTAAGTTCACCCGCAATCAGTAATCTTTCTAAAGGAAATTATACGGTTACAGTAAAAGACGCAACAGGTTGCAGCAGTACCAAAGCCTTTACAATTTCAGAGCCTGCGCCAATAAATGTTCTATTTGACAGTGTAAGCGCTGTGTGCAATAATGCAAATGGCAGTATTTACGCAAATGCCACAGGCGGTATTTTACCATACAGCTATAATTGGTTCCCGGTAAATACCAATTCACCTGCTATTTTAAATTTATTGCCCGGTAAGTATTCGGTTATAGTTGCCGATGGAAATGGATGTAAAAAAACCGCCACTGCCACTGTAAAAAATATAAATCCTTTAAGCATTTCATTAGGTGCGGACACGGCCATTTGCGGTACAGCTAAGATAAGTTTATCGCCTGGAACTTTCGTTAGTTATGCATGGCAGGATGGTTCCAATGCATCCACCTACAATGCAACACAGCAGGGGAATTATTGGGTAACGGTAAAAGATCAGCAGGGTTGTATCGCTTCTGATACGTTTCGCATTGTTGCCGATTGTGGTGAAATTTGGTTTCCCAATGCATTCACGCCAAATGGCGATGGAAAAAATGAAACATTTGGCCCGTTGGGCAATTTGTCACTGATAAGCGATTTCAGTATTACAGTGTTTAACCGCTGGGGCGAAAAGGTTTTTGAGAGCTACAGCCCCGCAGTAAAATGGAACGGCAAATACAAGGGAACGCTAATTATGGGCACCTATGTATGGTTCGCAAGATTTAGCGACCGCACGGGCCTTAAAACGGTCAGGAAAGGAACGATTATGCTGGTGTTGTAATTGTCAGGTTTCAAGTTCAAGTTGACAAGTTGATAGGAAAAATACTAAACTTGCCAGCTATTTAAAGACCATACGGGGAAAATGCGACCTCTGGTGATGTTATAGTTAAAACGTATTCCGGAAATATCAACTGATGGAAGTAGACAGATCTGTCCCGATTGATATTGGGATCAGGCATCCGAAGTCAGAGATCCTATTCACATCTGTTATTAAGTCCGCCTTGCTGCCTTGGTATGGCAGAGTTAGTTTAGTGGTATAAACCAATTTATCCATGAAAACCAACAGAAATTTTTTGCTGACAGCTTTAGCGTTGTTGGCTATTACACATTCGAACGCACAGATACCACTTCGACTGGGTAATGGTGTAAAGCCCGCTGTTGAAAAAGTGCTTACTACTTACACCGAACATTTTAGAGCTATACAAGGCGACACACTCAGCGTTACTTCAAACACCGCTGTATTTAATTCTACTGTAAAACCCGACGGAGCTAAGGAGTGTACACTAACCCAGTATTTAAGTAGCAACCAGCCCGACTACAGCTGGCAGGCAAACATGTACGAGTCTGATGATTTTCAAGCGGCTGCGAAAAAGTATGCAACCTGTTACCAGCAATTAAAAAACATGACCTTGCGAACCAGTGCCGGCATTTGTAAAATGAATGGCGAGTACGAGCAACCCAATGCAACGAAAAATTTCTATAGCACGCTGTTTGTTCCAACCTCCGATGATCCTGCGTTAAATCGTTTACGACTTGAAATATTACTGGAAGGTGATATGACAGTATGGAAACTCAGTATATTAATTTACGACAGGGTGCATGATGATAAGGAAGGAAACATGATTCAGGGAAAATAGGGATTCATTATAAATTGTTTTAACGCTTGCTTGCGGTGTGCACATAGTTTTTTCGATAAAGCCTTGTCTTGAAAAAACGATAGTTTCGTAGAAATAAACGTTTGATAAAACAGCAGCTATGCCGCATTCAAAAAACTTAATTTCTATTGGTATTTTAGCATGCTGTTACCTAACATCTTTCGCTCAGCAACAACGCGTACAACTGGTTAAAGAAAACAAGCAGGTGAATGTATTTATCGGCGACCAACCCTTTACTACATTTCTTTTTCCCGATACACTTGAAAAGCCAGTACTTTATCCTATTCACGCACCAAATGGAACGGTGGTAACAAGAGGGTTTCCTATTAATCCAAAAGCTGGCGAGTCTACTGATCATCCTCATCATTTAGGCGCCTGGTTTAATTTTGAAAATGTAAATGGTTTTGATTTTTGGAATAATTCCTACGCTATTCCACCTGAAAAAAAACCAGCCTACGGCTGGATAAAAACGCATGACGATGTTGAAACAAATGACGGAAAAAAAGGCATTCTTGTCTATCATGCTGACTGGGTGAATCAGCAACAACAGGTTTTGTTGGAAGAGACCACAAGGTTTGAATTTAGCGGTACGGCAGATCTGCGCATTATAGATCGTATGACAACATTGATTGCAGATACGTTGGTAGTATTTAAGGACACTAAAGAGGGTATGCTTGGTTTACGCCTGGCCCACGAATTGCAGATACCTGCCATGGAGGATAAGCATTTTACCGACGATAAAGGAAATGTGACAACCGTAAAAGCATTAGCCGATACTATTGCCAATGGTAATTATATTACCAGCGAAGGCAAGCAGGGCGATAGTGCCTGGAGCACTCGAGCACGTTGGTGTAAAGTCTATGGAAAAATGGGAAATGATTCAGTAAGTATAGCCATAATTGACCATCCTTTAAATCCTAATTATCCCACTTTCTGGCATGCCCGTGGTTACGGTTTATTCGCTGCAAACCCGTTGGGGGAAGCCATTTTCACCAATGGAAAATCGGCTAAAAATCTAACGCTTGGAAAAGGTGAATACGTCACTTTCCGTTTTCGGATGGTGATACAGAACGGCAAAAAAACAATTTCAGAAAAGGAGTTGGATAAATTGGCCGATGAGTATGCGAAATAAGAATTGAGAATCGTGAGTTCCTGCAATACATACAACTTGTAAAATATTAGATGAAGAATATAAAAAGCAGTAATCAATATTTAAAGTGAGTCGCGAAGGTTTCTTTCACGTCTCACATCTCACGTTTTACTTCCTGGTGAATCCTGACTTATGCCTTCTTAACCGGCATTGCCATTTTTGGGCGGGTTTGACCTGTATTATCGCCGCTGCTGTGTCCTTTTCCACCGCCACCGCTGTTGCGTTTTTTAAATCCACCACCAGTCGAAGGGCGTCCGCCACCTCCGCCATGCGATCTGCCACCACCAGATGATGCTGTAGCAGGTGTATATTCCGGCGCAGGGCCAAATTGTTCCGGCACTGGTGATTTGTTTACGGTAATGCCAATCAGGCGTTCAATATCGGCGAATTTTCTTTGCTCTCTCGGGCTAATAAAAGTGAAGGCGGTACCAAGCGCTTCAGCACGGGCCGTACGGCCAATACGGTGTACATAATCTTCGCCATCGTGCGGTACATCGTAATTGATAACAAGGTCAATGGTGTCTATGTCGATACCGCGGCTGAGAATGTCAGTAGCCACCAGGATATTGATCTTTCCGTTGCGGTAATCCAGCAATACTTTTTCCCGCTGCACCTGCTCAAGGTCGCTATGTATTTCATCTGCCAGCAGGTGGGCTTTTTTAAGTTCGTAGGTAAGTTTTTTTACATGATCCTTTTTACTGCAAAAAACCACGGCGAGCCTGTATTCGGTTGTTTTAAGCAGGTGTTTTATAAGCGGTATTTTTTGCTCTTCAAACACTACAAACGCCTGTTGGTTTATCTTCTCAGGCGGTTTGCTCAGGCTTATGCTTACCTGCTCAGGGTTCTGAAGAATCTTGTTCGCCATCTCCCTTATTTTAGGCGGCATGGTAGCACTGAACATGAGGTTCTGCCGTTCTTTAGGCAGGTAGCTTAAGATCTTCATGATATCACCATGAAAGCCCATGTCCAGCATGCGGTCAGCTTCATCCAGCACCAGGTACTTAAGTCCGGTCAGTTTTACATAGCCCATATTCAGGTGGGCAATCATGCGGCCGGGCGTGCAAATCACCATGTCAGCCCCTTTGCTTAGCGCCTTCTTCTCAGCGCCAAACAGTTCGCCGTCACCACCGCCATAAACCGCAATGGCACTTATGTTGGTGAAGTACGATATCGCTTCCATGTGCTGTGCAATTTGCACCGCCAGTTCGCGGGTTGGTACTATAATCAATGCATTTATCGAATGCGTATCGTGAGGCGTGGTAACCAGTTTATGGATAATCGGGAGCAGGAATGCAGCGGTTTTGCCGGTACCTGTTTGTGCAGATGCAATAATGTCTTTGCCGGCTAAAATAGTGGGTATTACCTTTTCCTGTACGGGGGTGGCCTGTTCGTACCCCATGGCGGCTATTCCTTCCAGTAATCCTTCTTCGAGGCCAAAATCTTTAAATGTCAATGTGTGGCTATGTATAGGTTAAATAAAGCGGGCATAAGCCCGCGCAATGCTATAAAGCTGAAAGGTAAGTCAAAACTTTGTTGATAGGCACCAGGCCCTTGTAAACAGGCTTTAATGGTAATTTTTTAGTGTATTGAATATGTAGTTGAAAACAAATAAAACCATACTTCAGGCCTGCAGTCGTTAACACTAACAAAAATCCCGGCAACTTTTATTACCGGGACATTGTATTATTCAACATTCACTTTCTTAAGCCATAATTTCCCATACCTCGTTTCCACGAAGCAATTTATCCAAATTACCGGCACCTCTTTTAGCAATGGTTTCTTCTATCTGCATAGCCATTACATCTTCGTAGCAGGCACGGTCGGCTTCGTAAAAAACGCCAAATGGCCTTGGAAAATGACCTTCCACCCTGGCATCATCAAACATGCGAACCAATGTCTGTGCTTTGTAAAAATCGCGTTCGTCATGTATCCAAAGGTCATCGGCGCTGTAATCGGCACCGAGGTCAACCGCAACCGGCTTCATGCCATCGAGGCGAATGCCCTTGTTTTTATCGGTTCCAAAAATCAGCGGTTTGCCCTGTTCCATAAACAGGGTTTCCTGTGGTTTGCTCGATTTTTCGGTAAATATTTCAAATGCACCATCGTTAAAAATGTTGCAGTTCTGGTAGATTTCGAGTAAAGACGTTCCCCGGTGGGCATGGCTGCGTTTCAGCATTTCCTGCATGTGCCTGGGGTCACGATCCATACTGCGGGCTATAAATGTACCATCAGCACCCATGGCCAGGGCCAATGGATTAAACGGGTGGTCGATACTTCCTACCGGCGTACTTTTAGTTACTTTACTTACTTCTGATGTAGGTGAATATTGTCCCTTGGTTAAACCATAGATCTGGTTATTGAACAGCATAATGTTGACATCAAAATTTCTGCGCAGCAGGTGAATGGTATGGTTGCCACCAATGCTCAGGCTGTCGCCATCGCCGGTTACAATCCAAACACTTAGCTCAGGCCGGGTGGCTTTAAGGCCGCTGGCAACCGCTGTAGCACGCCCGTGGATGGAGTGCATACCGTAAGTATTCATGTAATAGGGAAAGCGGCTGCTGCAGCCAATTCCGCTGATAATCACTATGTTTTCTTTGGCTATCCCCAGGTCGGGCATTACTCTTTGAACCTGGGCTAAAATGGAATAGTCTCCGCAACCGGGGCACCACCTGACTTCCTGGTCTGTAGCAAAATCTTTAGCGGTAAGTTTAGGGGCTGCTGTTAATGTATCTATCATTCGCAATCTTAAATAATGTTACAAAGTTATACCACTATGCTACACGGCAACCAGCCATTAGAAATCTTTTACAAAATGGTATGCAAACATTTTCTGAATGCGAAACTGTAAAAAAATGAAGGCGCGAAGCGGCAAATTTGATTGTCAACTAATTACGTCCCCTTTTTTCACTTTTCACATTTGCCGCTTCACTTCATTATTCGCTACTAATCTGCAAAACCTTCAAATATTCGGCGGCACGCCTGGTTTGCGGTACCACAATGGTTCCGCCAACAATATTAGCTACTGCAAAAATTTCGTAGCGTTCTGCCGTGTTTACACCAAGCTCGTGGCACTTGCCTAAATGATATTTTATATAATCATCGCAACGCAAAACCATATTGGGAACAAGGCAAGGCATTTCTTTTGTTTTTTATCGATTGCACCTTCTTCATACCTGTTTGTATCGAGGCGCCAGAGGTGTTTCATATCGAAATGATTATTGCCCAATATCACGTCTTTCATACGGGTGCGGTAATCGTTAAACTTGTTTACAAGATCGCTGGCCATAAAGTTTATTTTGATGGTAAATTATTTTTTGAAAAGAAACTGACATGATGGAAAAGTTTTCGGGTTTTGAGGCAAAGATGGACCTGAGGCCAAGGGACTGGCAGTAGTACCCCGCAAAGCCGCCATAATGGGTTCGAAAAGCGGAGCGAACCCCTGGCTATGGCGGCTGCGGAGTACTACAAAAGGCCCGCCCCGCCGCGGGGTGCGCCATAATTGTATTTCCAACAAAAGAATGGAGCCCCAATCGAGTCTCCATTCTTTTTTTATAACCAATATTTATTACCAGAACTTAACGTACAATGCTGAAATCAATAACAACGTAAGTACAATAAGTATGAGCGTTGATGGCGATACTTTGAACATGGCTCTATCCAGGGTAAATGCTTTTGGATTTACTTTTGGTCCGCCCATACTGATGGCTATCATCAGGATCATGGTGAACAAAAAGGATAAACCCATGCAGATATGGAATGGTATTTCGAAGCCGCCTTTTCCGTTGGGATAAGCAGTATACAGGAAGGTGTTGTTTCCAAACCAAGCCGGAGCAAATTCGTTAAATAAAACTGATAGCAGGAAACCTGTGATAACACCTGCTATAGCCGCAAGACCTGTAGTTCTTTGCCAGAACATACCCAGGAAAAACATGGCGAATACACCCGGGCTGATGAAGCCGGTGTACTTCTGAATATAAGTGAAACCACCTACACCACCAATGCCAAGCAGATCGTTCCAGGTAAACATTACCGCCAATATCATGGCAACAAATACAGTTGCACGGCCCGTCATAACCATGCTCTTTTCTGAAGCTTCTTTTTTGAAATATTTCTTGTAAACGTCCAGTGTAAAAATGGTGGAAATACTATTTACCTTACCTGCAAGCGATGCCACAATTGCTGCGGTAAGTGCTGCAACGGACAAGCCTTTGAGGCCGGTTGGTAAAAAAGTAAGTACGGCTGAGTAAGCACCATCTTTTCCGCCTACGAGTTGTGGCAGGTGTCCGTTTTTATATAGAACAAATGCGGCGATACCTGGTAGCATTACAATAATGGGCATCATTAGTTTTAATAAACCCGCGAACAAGATACCGGTACGTGCAGTTTGCAGATCGGCCCCCAACGCACGCTGGGTAATATACTGGTTGCAACCCCAGTAGTTAAGATTGATGATCCATATACCGGCCGCATACGATGCAACACCGGGGAAGGTTAAATATTTATTGATGTCGTTTTGATCTGATGCCGCGTTTGGTTTTGGAATGATCATTTTGAAATGTTCAGGAGCATTTGCCATTAATGCTTTAAAACCAGCAATCGGTCCACTGCCTTCGCCTACCAGCTTGTCGCCCACAACGCTTAACGCAATGTAAGTTGTTACCAGGCCTCCTATAATTAATACCGCTACCTGTATTACATCGGTATAAGCAACCACTTTCATACCACCAAGTGATATCAGCAAAGCGAAAATTGCTAGGCCAAGCATGATAACGTGCAGGTATTCTCCCCCCGCTAGTCCGTTAATAGCCACCGCACCGAGGTACAATATGGATGTTAAGTTTACAAATACATAGAGGAACAACCAGAAAATTGCCATGATCAACGCCACCGTTTCGTTGTACCTGGTTTTCAGGAATTGTGGCATGGTATAAATATGGTTTTTAAGGTAAACCGGTATAAACCATACTGCTACAATAATGAGTGCAATAGCTGCTATCCATTCATAGGCAGCAACGGCAACGCCCAGGAAAAAACCTTCACCACTCATACCAATAAATTGCTCGGCAGAAATATTGGAAGCTATCAGCGATGCACCAATTGCCCACCAGGTAAGCGTGCCTTCGGCCAGGAAGAATGCTTTCGCATCATGCTCTCCCTTTGTTCTTTTTCGGTAGATACTATAACCGTAAGCCGTAACGATAATGAAGTACAAAATAAAAACCAGGTAATCAGCAAATACCATGTGTTGATTCATGATGGAGCAATTGAAATTGGAAAGTGATTTCTAATTATTAAAAAATATTGGCGAATATATTGGTACTGCTTTTAATTATCTATTCAATTGGTAATATACTTCATTCCATTTTAGCTCATTTCTGAACTGGCTGAGTTTTGTATCTTTTCCAATGAGCAAACATTCAATGTTTGCCATCTCCGCAAAGTCCTGTAGATGTTCGGCCGTTAAATTTTGACTGTATCCTGTATGATGCGCACCGCCTGCATAAATCCATGCAGCACAACCTGTTTTCATATCGGGATATGGTTTCCATAAAACACGTGCTACCGGAAGTTTTGGTAATTCATGTTGGGGCGTAACGGCTTCCACTTCATTTAATAACAACCGGAAACGATTTCCCATATCAACAATGGATGCATTGAGCGCAGGGCCGGCCGCTGAGTTGAATACCAAACGAACCGGATCTTCTTTACCACCAATGCCAAGCGGATGTACTTCACAGGAAGCTTTGCCATCAGCAATCGACTCGCAAATTTCAAGCATGTGAGAGCCAAGCACCATTGGGTTAGATGGATCGAAATGATACGTGTAATCTTCCATAAACGAATTGCCACCGGGTAATCCACTTCCCATTACTTTCATAGCCCGCACCAGCGCAGCTGTTTTCCAATCTCCTTCTCCGGCAAAGCCGTAGCCCATGCCCATCATTCGTTGCGATGCAATGCCGGGTAATTGCGTCATGCCATGCAGGTCTTCAAACGTATCGGTATAACCTTTAAAATTTCCATCTTCCAAAAACGCTTTTAAACCTAGTTCAATTTTTGCGGCATCCCTCAACGATTTATTTCTTGTACCACCAATTTCCAAACCGGCTGCCAGTTTATATTTATCAGCATATTCTTTAATGAGGTTGTCGACAGAAGCATCACTCATATCATTGATCACTTTTACAAGATCTCCAATGCCATATGTGTTTACTGAGTAACCGAATTTGTATTCAGCTTCCACCTTGTCGCCATCCGTCACTGCAACAAAACGCATATTGTCGCCAAAGCGAACAAATTTAGCACCCTGCCAATCGTGCCAGCCAGCAGCAGCTCGTGCCCAAACACCAATTTGCTGCAGTGCTTCTTCATCCTGCCAGTGACCCACAACAACTTTCCTGTTCCGGCGTAAACGACTTACAATAAAGCCAAATTCACGATCGCCATGTGCACTCTGGTTCAGGTTCATGAAATCCATATCGATATCGTTCCAGGGAATATCGCGGTTGAACTGCGTATGTAAATGGCAAAGCGGTTTGTTTAAAATCTTTAGACCGCCGATCCACATTTTTGCGGGAGAAAATGTATGCATCCATGCAATAATTCCGATGCAGTTTTTTGCAGTATTTGCTTCCACGCAAATGTTTAATATTTCTTCTGTTGATTTTACAGTTGGTTTAAAAACAACTGTAACAGGAATGCTGGTTGATGCATTGAGGCTTTTTGCAATGACCTGTGAATGTTCTGCTACTTGTTTTAAAGTTTCTTCGCCATACAAATGCTGGCTTCCGGTTACAAACCAAACTTCCAGTGCTTTTAAATTAATCATGGTTTTTATTTATGTCTTTTTTTTAATTTTTTCTGTTACCAGTTGCCAGATACCGGTTGCCAGTCACCGGTTTCATTTTCATCTTGGTTATTAATGACTGCTGACCATTGACCACTCATTATTCACGGCTCCCGGCTGGCCATCAAAGCCACCGCTGTAATCTTTCGTGGAAACCACAACATCATTTCACCTTCTCCACGGTTGGCCCAGGAATAATATGGAATAGCGGTGAATGCTTGTACGGATGTTGATACCTGGTTGGTGCCGCTGATATTTACTTTAGGCAATTGTGTTTTTAACGTCATTACACCATTCAATAGATCTGGTTTAAATTCTGTGGTGAATTGTACATTGTCAGGTAAAATATAATTGCTTACATGTCCGTCATTATCCTTCCATTCTGCACAATACATAAGGGGGCCGCGTTGCAAAGCTGTTTTACCTATATCGTCTTTTACTTTTTCATTGGCAACCACCCTCTTTATTTCCATTGGTAAAAGGATTTCTATCTTATCATTCTTTTTCCATTTGCGTGTTAAAACCGCGTAGCCATTCTGCATGTTGTAATCTACCGGTGCACGATTTATTTTGATGACTATTTTTTCTGCAGATGGTTGTTGAAATGCATACAATGTTGAGGGAACGGCCTGGTTTTGTGCCCAGCCCGGTATGCGCATCATAACAGTAAAATCCAAAGCTGATTTTGGATTGATGGTAAACGTCAAATTACCATCCCATGGATAATTATTTTCCTGAATAACCTGTACTGGTTTGTCATTTACAGAAAGTGTTGCTTCAGAATTTATAAAGAGGTTTACAAATAATTTGTCTTGTTGCTGCGCATACATATAACCGCGTACAGAAGGAATTAATCTTGTAAGATTTGTGGGGCAGCAACTGCACTCAAACCAACCCGAGCGGGTGGCTTCGAGTCCCTTTGGCCTGTCGTAATCTGTTACCTGCATAGCATTTGTGTAGAAGAAGGATTTTCCATCGAGACCGATGCCGGATATCAAACCGTTGTACAATGATTTTTCAAGTACATCAATGTATTTTGTATCGCCATGCAATTGAAACATGCGCTGATTCCAGTAAACATTTGCAATGGCTGCGCAGGTTTCGTTATAAGCCGTTGCATTTGGTAATTCATAATTGCCACCAAAACGTTCTCCGTCACCCAACGCCCCAACACCACCCTGAACGTAGAATTTTTTATCTACCATATTATTCCAGATTTTGTCTATCGCAGCAACGAGGGAGTCGTCTCCTGTTAATGCGGCAACGTCGGCAATAGCCGAATATAGGTAACCAGCTCTTACTGCGTGCCCTTCTGCTTCATCCTGTTCGGTTACTGGTTTATCATCCTGCCAGTAGCTGCCATTTTCCCAGGGGCTTTTGCTATTAGGTTTATAGCCTTCATAGTGGCCCCTTGCATCAATAAAAAATTTAGCCGTGTTTAGATATTACTGGCAAGCAGGAATATCTAAAC
>JBKJNG010000062.1:0-3079 GCA_046596065.1 Phnomibacter sp.
ATTTACAAAACGGAAAGTATGCACCCCGAAACCTTCCATCATGCGCAGGCTGCGGGGAATGGCACGGTCGCTCATTGCCCACATAATCATATGTGCTGACTCTGGCATCAGCGAAATAAAATCCCAAAAGGTATCATGTGCAGAAGCTGCCTGTGGCATTTCATTATGAGGCTCAGGCTTAACTGCATGCACCAAGTCGGGAAATTTTATAGCGTCCTGTATAAAAAACACCGGCATGTTGTTTCCAACCAAATCAAAGTTGCCTTCCTGCGTATAAAACTTAACAGCAAAGCCGCGTACGTCACGGGCAAGATCGGTTGAGCCACGTGATCCCGCGACGGTTGAAAACCTTACGAACACTGGTGTTTCAGTAGCTGTATCTATCAAAAATTTCGCCTTTGTATATTGACTCATGTCCTTATATACCTTAAACACACCATGTGCTGCAGAACCTCTCGCATGCACAATACGTTCGGGTATCCGTTCATGGTCAAAATGAGTGATCTTTTCCCTTAAGATGAAATCTTCCAGCAATGTTGCGCCACGCGGGCCAGCCTTTAATGAATTCTGATCATCGTTAATGCGAACGCCATGGTTAGTCGTTAAGAAGGTATCGGTGCCATCGTCTTTATGTGATTCCAGGCTTTTTATTTTATCATTCTCCGGATTGTTTTCTTTTACATTGGCAGGCATAATGAATAATTTAGGCATTAGATAAAATGAGAATAAGCATTATCAAATGTTCTATTGATCAATGCTTATTCCCTTTAGATTATTTTTAAAGGCAGGTTTTAAAAAGAGATTATGCTTCTTCAGTAGCCTCGTAGTTGATGTTATTTTCTGCGATGTCAGTTAATAACTGATCAGTCTCTTTTTCTTCTGCCAGTGTTTGGCCAAGCAATTCAGATATTTGCTGGTGACCCATTGTTTTTGCAAGCTGTGCAAGACTGCCATAAGTAGCTATTTCATAATGTTCCACTTTTTGGGCGGCCATAATTAAACCAACATCTCTTGTTGCAGTGCCTTTCTCTGTATCTTCAATAATGCCTTCGCCTTCTTTTGACAAACCTTCCATTGCATCGCATTTTTTTGCCTGTGCTTTTTTACCAAGTAATTCAAAAACTTGCTCAAGCCGGGTAACTTGCCCTTTAGTTTGTTCAAGGTGACTGCCAAATGCTTCTTTCAGCTGTGTTGATGTTGCAGCCTTCTGCATTTTGGGCAGTGTTTTCACAAGGTGTTTTTCGGCCCAGTAAATATCTTTTATCGAATCAACAAATAGCTCAACCATCGCTGGTTCCATGCTTTTTCCGTTACCGGAAGACATTGAGTTTCCTGATGCTGAACGGGTGGAACTGCCTTTTGGAGAAGGAGCTTTGGCTGCGGCTTTCTTCGGTGCAGCCTTTTTTGGAGTTGCGGATGTTGCCATGATTTTTTTGTTTTTTATGTTATGCAAAGGCGTCTTAAATATCATGCCCATAACATGCATATATTATCTTAAAAGCATTTGCAAAAAATAAAAAACACCGATAATATCCTTTTTAATACCTGGCTATTAAATCAAATCCTATTGTAGACATTTCACCCCAGTTTAATAATATGGTTTAGCTGTTTACCGTGGTTCGCTATTTGTAGCTAGTGTAAAAAAAACATACACATGAAAAATAATATTGTATTGGTAACAGCACTGGCAATGGTGTTTTTAAGTTCCTGCGAAGTAGTAGGTGGCATATTTAAAGCAGGCATGGGTGTCGGGATTTTCGTAGTGTTGTTTGTGGTAATTTTAATCGTACTTCTGTTATTCAGAAGAAAAAAATAATGGTACAAAAGCACCAGCATAACAAATTCAATTCTAGGTGACTTTTTTGAATGCTGGCTATTCAAAAAATTATTCGTTGCAGTAAAAGAAACATCATACACAGGTCAGAACCGGCAATCCGCACAATTAAAATAATTCTTGCTTATCTTATAACATACTTATGAATACTCCCGTTTCCAATGTTCCTCTTTATGTAAGACTGGCACAAATCACTATGGGCCTGCTTGCTTTCTTCTTTATTCTGTATGTAGGAAGATCGGTATTGGTGCCCTTTATTTTTGCAACCATTTTAGCAATACTATTAAACCCGCTTGTAAATTTTTTATGCAGAAAAAAAATTACAAGACTTCTTGCTATTGGTTTATCCTTGTTACTTGCTATTATACTTGTTGCTGCACTTGTTTATTTTATTGCATCGCAAATGGCCAAGTTCAGCAGTTCGATGCCTCAACTGCAGGATAGTTTTCAAAAAATGATTCGTGATGTGCTCAAATGGGTATCAACTACTTTTAATATCAGTCCTTCTAAAATTGCAACCTGGGCAAAAACCATGAAAGATGGCACCATGAATAACAGTGGTGTTATTATCGGTCAAACAATTAGTGGTATTACCAATTTATTTGCTTTTATATTCCTGCTGCCTGTTTACATTTTCATGATACTTTTTTACAAGCCTTTATTGCTCGAATTTATAGCAAGACTGTTTAAAAAAGAACAGCATCACATGGTAGCAGAAGTGTTGTTAGAATCAAAAACACTTATCCAGAGTTACCTTTTCGGCTTACTGGTTGAAACGATTATAGTAGCTGTGTTAAACAGCATTGGTTTACTTTTATTAGGTGTTCATTACGCCATACTTATTGGCATATTAGGCGCTATACTCAACATCATTCCTTACATAGGCGGGCTCGTTGCCATTGCATTACCAGTTATTATGGCACTGGCATCGCAATCTTCAGCAGCCGCGGTATATGTCATAATTGTTTACACAATAATCCAGTTTGTCGATAACAACTTAATCGTACCAAGAATTGTTGCATCAAAAGTTAGAATGAATGCACTGGTATCATTAATAGTAGTATTAACAGGTGGTGCATTGTGGGGTATACCTGGCATGTTCTTATCCATACCCGTTACGGCTATTGCAAAAGTTATTTTCGACCGGGTGGATGGCCTTAATGCTTTTGGTTTTTTAATTGGCGATAACCAGCCGGAAATAGGAAAAGTAATTTTCAATTTTGGTCACGTAAAGCGCAAGCAAGG
>JBKJNG010000091.1:0-4754 GCA_046596065.1 Phnomibacter sp.
AATCACCCTTTGCCTCTATTCTTCCAACCAGTTGTCGCCCGGTGCTATCCTCCATACTATTTTGTTTATAAATAACGGCAGATGGTACAGCGAGTACGCATTTATTTTTCCATTGCAATTGCCATTTCTGATGCGCCGCATCTGTTCGTAAATTAATGGTGTAAGACGGTTTATCAATCGATTTGTAAACAAGCGGCAAAGTGTCGACAGGTATTGATTGTAACAGCATGATATTTTGCTGATTTGGAATAACCAGCCACCCGCTGATAATTCCGACCGGTAATAAAAACGCCAATGCTGTCCATATTTGCCGATGCCTTTTCCGTAATGTTTTTGTCATTGCATAGAACTATTTATAATAATTATTTGTGCCTGGTTGGCCTTATCCACTTACGAAGCAGTACCGGCCACAACGCAATACATCCGGGTATAACGATTATCTTAAATCCAAGGGTTGAACCATGTGTTCCTTCATCAACTTTTTGCAAGCCACGAAAAATAAAAAGCACTGTAAATACGACACCGATAAGTACGTACACCGCGACAGCAGAAAGGAAAATGTTTACGATCGTTTGCATGTCTTAATTGTTTACATGTAATATACTGTTGAAACCATTGAAGCTATCAAATTCACGAAATGGATTTTCGCTATCTTCTACCCAAAGTTTTTTGTCAACCAAAAACTTATAAGCATATTTTCCTTGTGGTAACATTGGAATTTCAATCTTCCATTGGCCATTATACCCGGCGGCCATTAATAAGGAATCGTTTGACCAGTCATTAAATGAACCTGCTAAAGCAATTTCCTGTGCACAATCGTTACGAATATAAAACGCAATTGTTTTATTTTCAACATCAACATAAGGAGAGGAATGCTCTTTTGAAACAATACCATGGTTCAGCACTTTTAATAGCGCTTTGCGTGGCTGGATAATTCCATAGCCCTGGCGCACTGCTTCTATTGTTTCGATGCGCCTGGATGTGCTGAAAAGTATTTGTCTTATTTCAGCAGGCGTAAGCAGTGAATTTGCTTCAAGCAACTGGGCAATAACCGAACAGACAATCGGTGCGGCAAAAGAAGTGCCATCCACATGCATATAAGCGGCACTAATAAATTTTGTATTCATAATGCGCCCGGTAATGGCGCTTTGGATGGAGACTATATCAGCGTTATTCAGCAATGCACTGTCCAGGCTTGTCCGCGAAATATACTCAGCCAAAGTGTGCTTTAAATTATCAATGCTGGTGTTCGCCAATTTGTACAGGGCTGCCGCTTCCTGCGCTTCGTTAGTGTGCGGAAGAATTGGTGCAGCGATCCAAATGGCATGGGCAACCAACTCCGGTTTCATCAGTTCATCAATGGTTTTACCATATGTAGAATGGTATGCCTTTATTACTGCATCATCCAGTTGATTTTCGTCGTTGATGCCACCAACTGCAATTACATTCAATGCATTGGCAGGTGGCTTCACCATTGCATTTTCATCGTTGCCTGCCGCGGCTACCACCGTAATGCCTTTTTCAATCAATACCTCTGCAAGCAGGTCAATTTTGTTTTCTTTGTAAGAACAAATATCATCTCCGCTTACCGACAAATTCACAACCCTGATATTGTAATTTTCGTGGTTTTCGATAATCCAATTCAAAGCATTTTCGATACTTGCATTGGTAATTTTTCCGTTGCTGTCCTGCACCTTCAGCAACACCAGATCAGCATTACTCGCTATTCCCTTGTACAAGCCATTTGAAGCGAAACCATCACCTGCGCAAACAACTGTTGTCATGGTACCATGCCACATTTCATCGCTTGTAATTTCATCCATTTGTATTGCCTTTGCATGCCTTGTTATATCAACAGCTATCTTGATTCTATTACGGCTGGCAACAAGATCAGCATGCGGGTAAAAGCCACTATCGATAAAACATATTGTAACGTCCTTCCCAGTAAAACGCGGATCAGCATTCAAGCGCAAAGCAGTAGGCAGTATGACAAAATCATCTGCACTTTTTACCTGGAAATATGGACCAATCTCCGGTACCTGTTTTTGATCTCTAAGTATTTCAATTTGATAATAATCTACGCAACGACTGCAGGCGCCGTCAGCAATTGTCCATTCCGGGTTATGTAGTTTAATGATGTCGATCACGTTGCCCTCATTGTCTGCATGGAAGCGGTACAACAGTTTATCAACTGCATCTTTACACAACGGACATATTATTTTTTCGGCTGTATTCAATGTGTTAATTAGCAGTTGTAAAAAAAGAATATTTCAAAGCAATTAAATAGCGGGTGCAAGACGCTGCTTTGGAAATTTATTGAATATAATTTACTTTGTATAAGAGAGGACCCAACAATGCCTGGTTTTATTCAAATGCCCGGAAACAAAAAGATCATGGGCCTGTAATCATTACTGCATGCCCATCGGGATCACGAACAATGAATGCTTTCTTGTTTTTACCCAGCGTGACGATACCCTTTGATACGAAAATTGCATTTGCCTGTTTTAGACGGTCATAGGCTTTTTCGGTATCATCAGTAACCAAAACCGTTTGCCAATACCAAATGTCGTCGGCCCGCGTATCTGCCGGGTATTTTTTGCCAGCACCGGGTTTTAAATATTCAAGGAACTCAATGCCAGGGCCTGCTGCTGCACGTAAGCCCGTTATGTGCAGGCTTGCACCCTGTACATTATTAAGATGTTCCTGTTCGGTACCGAAATTGAAACTTTCACCTTTGCGCTCAATACCAAGCGCCGCTGCGTAAAATTGCAGACTGCCCGAGGTATTACTAATTCCAATTGCTGTATGATCTATGCCGAGAAATATTTTCCCGTTTGTCTTTTGCCATTTATCCTGGCCTTTGCCCTTTGGAAAATAGATCAATTCAAGATTGTGTTTATCCGGATCCTGGAAATAAAAAGCTTTGATGCCGGCAGCGGCAGCATTCGTTTCTGGCAGTGTTTGCGGAGCAGTTGATACATACACAACACCATGATCTTTTAAATGCGCATACGCTTTATCCATATCGCTTACGACAATAGCGATATGCTGAAAAAATAAATCATTTGCTTTTGCATCCTCCGGAATACTTCTGCCGCCTGCAGTTAAATAATCTGTAAGTTCAATTCGCTCATCGCCAAGCTGCATGCGCACCACGCGAATGTGCAGACCAAATAAACCTTCAAGTTTTTCGTGCGCTTCGTCCTGCAATTCTTCATCATTGATTTTGGTAAAGCCGAGCACCTCGGTATAAAATTTAACTGACTTGTTCATATCACTGACCGTTATGCCAATGGCTTCTACTTTTTTTATTTGTGCAGCAGCAAAAAAATGTGCGCCGATAATAAGAAAAATAATGAAGATCGAGCGTGTCTGTTTCATTTTATTGTTTCATTTTAACAGGGTGATACATGTGTACACCATGGAGTTCTATATTATGTTGTTGAAATGTCCTACTAATCCAGAGAAAGAATTCAGCAGCGCTAAGCATACCCGAAACAGGCACGATCATATAGATCCAAAATGCTGTCCATGTATTTGCAGGTAAAGCACTTGCGAACGTTCGTGCGGGGTTCATACCAAAGCCACTCAACGGGCCTGCAATAATAACATACATGCAAACCAAACACGCCGCAATCAATCTTGTATATTTTTTTAAGTATTGGCTTGCCGAAGTAAATAGCACCATGCTCATCATAATAAAAGCTGTAATGAATTCTGCAAGGAACGCTGTTGTTATTCCATACTTGCCCGGAACTGTTGCTGCATAATTAACAGGCATGGCAGTAAGCATATCACCCATAAAAAATACCATGACATACACAGCCAAAGTTCCACCGATAACTTGAAAGATGATGTAAAAGACCAAGTCATTCTGTGGCAGTTTACCAAGCCGGTGAAACGTAATACTGACCGCAGGATTGATATGCGAACCCGATGCACTTGTAAATGGAAGAAAAAAGATTAATAAAGCGGTCAGTCCCATGAGTATGCCAATGATGATGCTTCTTACAAATGGGTCAGGAATTGCGTTATGAATTGCGGATGCTTTTGACTCTAGCAAGCCACTAAAAAAACAGGCGGATATCATGAAGATGGCAAGTCCAACTGCTTCTGCTATGTACAATTTCCAGTTATGTTTAAACGATTGCTTCATTGTGCATCATCTTTAACTTTTTTTGATTTTTCTCGCTGCTTACAACATGCATTTGATGTAATTCTCTCTCAAGAAAATAATTGAGTGCAGTTCGTAATACTGCGATTGCTGCCAATTTGCCGATGGCTTCCCAGGTGGGTGCAACCGCAGTTGCCAAAACATCTGCGCCTAATAGTAATTCAAGCGCAACTGCCACAGAACTTCCGAACCGAATACGAATTGCCTCCGGTCTTTCCTGACCTTTCCAAACCAGCGGATCGGTAAAACTTTCTCTGCTAAAAAAATATTGTATCATCACTTTTATAACTGCAAGTCCAATTACCGTTGCTGATATAATTTCAACAACATGACTTACAAAAAGTGTCACTTGTTTTGCAATTTCTTCCATAGACTATGTGGCAACTTCTGTGTTTGTAATGTGGACGCCTTCTTTAAATAAACGTTTGTTTTCTTCTTGTTGAAGGATATGTTTTCCCACCCGCAATGCATTAGCTGCGATGGTAAGCGCAGGATTGAATGCGCCGCAACTTGGGAAAAAACTGGCATCGACTGCGTATAAATTATTAAGATCATGCGCCTTGCAATGGATGTCAAGTAC
>JBKJNG010000099.1:0-3095 GCA_046596065.1 Phnomibacter sp.
AACAACAACGACCACGATTGCAGAAAGTAGGAGAACGCACCCGCTACAGCAATAATAACTGCAAAAAATACGGTTATACTTGCAGCCGCTGGCAACTGGAAATAAATGTTATCCATGAAAAAACCAGTTACGATTAATGATATAAAAGCAACCAGTATTGAGAATAAGGCCACGAGGTGATGCTGTTTAAATATCCTGTCGATCAGTGTAGTGGTATAATGTTTTACACTTCGTGGCCTGCGCAATTTAAGGGTTGCACTCAGGTACCAGTCTACCCTTATCACATACTTTTCACGTTCTCCGTTTACCGGTTGGTATTTGTTTTTATGCCGGAGCAATTCTTCTTTTACACCGGGCGCCATAAAACGATATAGCGTTTTATCTGCACCAAAAAAATACGTAAAACCAATAGCAATTGATACTGTGAAACCAACAAAAAAACCACCCGCAAGTATTAGTATATCTGTAAATGAAAGCAGTTCCTGTATGCGATCATACTGAACTGCTTTATAAAAATAAAACAACAGGAATGCCAATGGCAAAATACTATTGTTTAGACAGTATTTTAAAAATGGTTGTGTAGTAGTTGCCAGAAACCTGATATGATTACAATGCAGTATAAACGTGGTGATGTTCCAGCTCATTATAAAGATGGCAATACCAGCGCCAACAAATGCAAGACTTAACGCATTAACATTGCCAAGATATTCGGGATACAGATACAACATGTGTGCACCAAAACGATGCATGAATGTACCATTGATAGTACTGAATAAGATAAACCAAACAAACAGCAGTACCTGGTGCCGCTTAAAATGAAGCAATAACAATTGCACGGGCAGTGAGTACCAGCAACCAATAAGATATGGCTTCAATTTTTTCATTGTAAGGCAGGCATGCTACATGCAAATTATGGTATAGCACTAATCATGCTAAAGCTATTTCCCATGTTTTTATTGTAATACAAAAAAACTTTGTATTCGGCTATTACCTGTTTCTTAATGGACATTTATTGCAATCGTTGTGCTGCCTTTGCATTGCTGTTTGTAAGGTAAAACATCCATACCATGGCAAGCATAAAACACATACCTGTTAATTGGTGCAATTGTGCCATCCATTCAAAAGCTCCCCAATGACCCGGCACAATATAAGTGCTGGTTAAAACGGTTACAATGCCAAGCAAAACCTGCACGCCAATTAATGTGACCGGAAGCCATTTTGTTTTACGAAGCAATGGTGTTAATAAATACTTATACAAACGATTACTGTAAACAACAACCAGCAACAGCATAATGTATGCAACGCCGCGATGCACATAATGCACCATTATCTTATTCTCAATAAAATTCAGTAAGCCAAATTCGGGTTTGTACAAACCAGCAGGTGCAAGAATGGAACCATTAATAGTTGGCCAGGTTGCAGCAGCACTTGCTGCTTTATGACCAGCCATTAAAGCACCATACAATAGTTGAAAAAATAATAAAATAAAAATGCTTGTTTGCAATTTTTTTAATACCGGAATATTAGTGCGCTGTTTGTTTGGCAGCATCAATTTTAGCGCAAACCAAAAAGTGTAACATAGTAAGCCCAATGCAAAAATAAAATGCAAGGCAAGTTTTGTTGGTTTCACATACACCGCATCGCCCACTAAACCGCTTGCTACCATTATCCATCCCACCAAGCCTTGTAAAGCACCCAGTAAAAACAAGATCAGTAATGGCTTTAGCATCTGCTGCTTAAACTTTTTTGTTACCAGGAAATAAATAAATCCCGCGGCAAAAACCAGCCCAAGCAACCTTGCCCAAAGCCGGTGAAACCATTCCCAGAAAAATATGAATTTGAAATCGGATAAATTAAAATCCGTATTCAATAATTGAAACTGGGGCGTGCTTTTGTATTTCGTAAATTCAACCATCCATGCGCTTTCCGATAATGGTGGCAACGTACCGGTGACTACGTTCCATTCTGTAATGCTAAGGCCACTGCCGGTAAGCCGCGTAATACCGCCCAATGCAATTTGAATGATCACCATTCCAACCCCAATCAACAACCATATCCCAACGGCCCTGTTATTCTTTTTGTCTGAAATTGAAAAAACAGGCGCACTTATTTCATTCATGTAAACAAATTTTTAATACCTCAATATACTTATCCTGCCCGTTAATGCGATGGGTTCCACTGTATCCGGCAGCAACAAATTAGCTTATAATATTTTACATACCGCAGCTATTCTTAACCTGATTTTTCCATGTCCTATTTGTTGTAACTGCATTTAAATGCCCCGCAAAGTTATCCCCCATATGCTGCTAACCTTGTTTTGTTTTAGAAACATTCCTCATTTTTGACAAATGGAAAACAAGCTGCTTTGTTACTACAACGAAAAAATTGTTGAGGCAGGAATTGATGAAGCCGGCCGTGGCTGTTACGCAGGGCCGGTGTTTGCAGCAGCTGTTATTCTTCCAAAAACTTTTTTCCATCCGCTGCTAAACGATAGCAAACAGATGAAGGAGAGCGATCGCTATGATTTAAGAACGATAATTAAAAAAGAAGCGATTGCATGGGCTGTTGCTTCGGTTGATAACCATACCATCGACAGTATAAATATTTTACAGGCAACTTTTGAGGCCATGCACCTCGCTGTCGATAAACTAAAAAGAAAGCCCAAATTGTTATTGGTTGATGGCAATCGTTTTCGCCCCTACCCCGCTATAAAACATCAGTGCATTATACAGGGTGATGGACTTTATGCCAGTATTGCGGCAGCGAGTATTCTTGCCAAAACCTGCCGCGACGATTACATGAACGAGTTGCACAACCTGCATCCGCACTATAAATGGAATGCCAATAAAGGCTACGGAACCGCTGAACACCGGGCCGCCATCGCCGCACATGGTTTGTGTAGCTATCATCGCCACAGCTTTAATATTTTACCGCAACAATTGGAACTGGATTTTTCTGAAACAATTGCGGCATTCGAGACATCTTCTACCACTATTAGCGCTGCTACCGGCAAGTTTGAAGTTACTGTTTAAAGTGAAAAATATCACTCCCCTATTTTATTTTCTTACATGCATCACCGAGCCACCACCTGCTGC
>JBKJNG010000284.1:0-4771 GCA_046596065.1 Phnomibacter sp.
GGAAATTTGGGCGATCGGCCGGAAAATTTAAAAAAGGCGGAAATAGCTATTGGCGAACAGGCAGGCCGGGTTTTAAAACTTTCTTCCTTGTACGAAACGGCGGCATGGGGTACAGAAAACCAGCCCGACTACCTCAACCAGGCCATACTGATTGAAACCGGGCAATCGGCAATCGTACTTTTACATACCCTACTTGACATTGAAAAACAGCTCGGCCGTTTTAGGCAGGAAAAATATGGCGCCCGCATTATTGATATCGACATCTTATTTTTTAACACCGATATTATACATACCAGCGAGCTTATTGTGCCGCACCCACATATACAAAACAGGCGCTTTGTGCTGGTACCTATGGCAGAAATTTCCCCCGCATTCCAGCATCCACTATTACAAAAAAAAATCACCGAATTACTTACCAACTGTGCCGACCCTTTGAATGTGAGAAAGTTTTACCCTGCAACCGCGGTTAAGTAAGTTGATTTGCAAAGATTCTGATAGCATGATAACCGTGTGAAATCACCAGGGTGAATTTTGCGAATTATCCACCAGGAACCAATCCCGATAATTACAGGGATCAGAAATCTTTCTTATGCAATATCACTTTATAACCATAGAAGGAAATATTGGTGCGGGTAAAACAACCCTTGCACGGTTGCTTAGTAAAAAGCTGGATGCACGACTGATACTAGAAGAGTTTGCCGAAAATCCTTTTCTGCCCAAGTTTTACGAAAATCCCGGCCAGTATGCTTTTCCATTGGAACTATTTTTTATGGCGGAGCGCTATAAACAACTAAAAGACCTACTGCACACAAGAGATATGTTTCAATCGGTTACCATATCCGATTACCTGTTTACAAAATGCCTGCTTTTTGCCAGGGTGAATTTGCCAGAAGAAGAATTTCGCTTGTACCAAAAACTATTCGACATTATTCATGCGCAAATGATACAGCCCGATTTACTGATATACCTGCATGCGCCTGTTATCAAACTACAGCAAAACATAAAAAAACGCAACCGGCACTACGAACAAAATATCTCGGACGATTACCTCTTCAACATTCAGCAAACCTATACGCATTATATAAAACAGCACAATATAAAAACGCTATTTATTGATGCCAGTAACGCAAATTTTCTCGACAATCCCAAGCACTTGGAAATTGTGCTGGAAGCGTTGGAAAAAGATTACGAGCAGGGACAATACTATCTGACATTACCATAACATTGGTATTCTATCGATACCGGCACGACAAAAGCCATTGCAGGGTGCAATGGCTTTTCTATTTTAACGCATTTATTTCTCTTAAATCACATACCATTCACTACTCACTACTTACTACATGCGGGCTAACCCCTACCTTCTTACTTTCCAGGTAAGGCTTCTGGTAATTTTTAATGAAGTCTTTTTTAGAGTCGTTATAAGAAGTGACAACACCAAAACTATTCATCATTTTAATATAACACCAGGCAAGGTCCAGCTGATATGGCAAAAATCCTGAGCGGGCGCTTTTTGGGTAGAGGTGATGATTGTTGTGCCATTCGCCGGCCACATAACCAGGCCAAATTTGGTTGATAGATTTATCATCCTGGCAAAAATCGATTCCTTCCTGTTGCGCATCCTTTCCCTTTCCATGTCCGTCGTAGTTAAACGTACGTACTCCGATGGCCCAAATAAATGCGCCGGCAAAAAGTGCAAAAACTAGTTGAAGGCCGCCCAACAAGTAAAAAACACCAAACCAGAAAGACCAGTTTAGCATCCAAAAAATAGTTGTATTAAGTGGCTTTGCAACAGAACCCCAAAACAAATACTGCCTGTAAGAATTGGATACTATACCTGTATGTCTCATGATGTTCAAAACTTTCTTATAGTCTTTTTCGGGCAGATCTTTTGCAATTGGCTGATGATTTACATCGGCCAGAAAGCAATATAAAAATCCACCTTCAGCAAAATATGGATCACCGGGCGAATCTGATTTTGCATGATGTACAAGGTGCGATATCACATATGTTTCTTCAGAGAAAGCATTTAACGAAAGGTTGCGGGTAAAAAAACGCCAAAAATTATTTTTAAATTTATAGGCTCCATGCGTGCAATAACGGTGAAACCAAATAGTACTATGGGTACCCATAACAACCATCCCGTATATAAATCCCGCGACAAATCCCCACCAGGTGAAATATTTAAAAACAAACAATAGAAAGAACGATAGCAGTAACAGCATCTTAATCCAGTTCAAAAACGACAACCAGTTTTTTCGAGTTTTAAACACATTAACTCTTGAAAAGAACTCTTTGAATATTTGTGCTGAAGTAGGTTTGATAAAAATCTTATTCTCATCTTTCCATCCATAAGATGGTGGTTGTAAAACCTGGTCGAGAAATGCCATAATATAAAATAAAGTAATTAAAATAGAAGAATGCCAGCTGCGCAATCCGGCGAAGGTAGCCAAATAGCGATAAGCTCATTCAAATTGATGACACCTTGGTGACCTTTACCAACCTTGCCTAACACAGTTTGTTAATGCATTGCTTTGGT
Organism: Phnomibacter sp.; assembly: GCA_046596065.1. Taxonomy (GTDB): domain Bacteria; phylum Bacteroidota; class Bacteroidia; order Chitinophagales; family Chitinophagaceae; genus Phnomibacter. The sequence continues at coordinate 2,537 of JBKJNG010000284.1, forward strand.
TATGGAATAAATTTGTGACTGCATCTACTATATAAATCCATCTGATTGCAAAACGAGGACAAGCATAATCATTTATCCGACCAGGAATTAATGCACCATTATAAAACCGGCGGCAATAACCTGTACCTCGGTATTTTGCTCGAACGGTATTCGCTTTTACTATTTGGTGTTTGTATGAAATACCTCAAAAACGAGGAAGAGGCAAAAGATGCTGTTCAGCATGTGTATACAAAAGCCATTGCAGAGTTGCAGAAATACAAGGTTGAATACATAAAAAGTTGGTTGTACATGATAGCCCGCAACCACTGCCTGATGCAATTGAGAAACAGGCATCAAACCAGCCCTTCCGATTGGGCTGCCAATGATTTGGCCGATGATCCTGATCCACTACTTACCCAACAGCTGACCGCGGATAACCGGATGCTGCTGGAGCTTACCGGGCAGGGATTAATGCAACTGCCGGAGCCGCAAAACAAATGCATAACTTTATTTTACCTTTCGAAAAAAAGCTATCAGCAAATAGTTGAGACAACAGGCTATAATATGATGCAGGTGAAAAGCCATATTCAAAATGGCAAGCGAAATATTAAACTGTGGGTGGAAAAGCAATTGAAACACCATGCATAACGATCTGCTTGACATATTATCCAATAAAACTTTGCCCATTTCCAATGAGCAACTTGTAAATTATCTTACCGGTAAGCTTACTGAGCAGGAACGTTATGACCTTGAAAAAACGATTATAAACAGTGGCGTTGATAATGAAGCATTGGAAGGTTTGCAATTGGTAGCGGATAAAGCAAAACTTCTGCAATATCAACTGGAGATAAATAAAAAGCTCAAAGAAAAACTTCAACAAAAAAAACCAAAACGCAGACGTGGTAAAAATTTACAGCCATCTTATATCCTAATTCTTACCGGGGCGCTGCTGGCTTTTATTATTCTTTTGTGGCTGATACTGCATTTAATTCAAAGCAGCCATTAAAAAATTTACCAGGCTTAATCAAAAAAAATTTACTACCATTTCTACCTTTTGTTTTGGCATTTCTAAATGCTTCAACAATTTCTTGAATAGTTTCTACCATAATGCTGAATAAAATTGGTCGCATTAAATTTAAATTTTTCATAATTTATTAATATTTTGGAATTTAATATTAAGCCAGTTCTTTTTTAATTATTTTTCATCAACCAAAACATAATTTATGAGAGCAACAAAACACATTATTAGTGTAGTGTTCCTGCTGTGCATGCAATATGCATACGGGCAGGTAACTACGGCTACTTTAAGTGGTAAAATCACTTCCAGAGACAACAAACCATTAGCAGGCGCAACAGTAAACGTTAGCTATCCCGAAGCTGGTATTAAGAAAAATATTATTGCACAGGCAGATGGCAGCTTTGTAATTCCAAACCTAAGGGTGGGCGGGCCTTATACCGTAATAGCTTCTTATGCCGGTTTTAAAGAAAACAAGGAAGAGAATATTTTTTTAGAGTTGGGACAAAACACAGCGCTTGTTATTGCACTTGAAAGTTCGAGTTCCGATCTCGGCCCCGTAGTGGTAACTGGCAAATCGAAAGTTTTCGACAACCAGCGCACCGGTGCTTCAACTAATATTACCAGCAGGCAATTAAAAAGTTTGCCAACCATTTCCCGTTCGGCCGATGATTTTACGAGACTTACTCCATCGGCTTCCGCTACTTATAACGGTACTTCTTTCGCTGGGCGAAATGGCCAGTACAATAACTATTCGCTTGACGGCGCCATCTTCAATAACCCTTTTGGTTTAGATGCGCCTACACCCGGCGGTCAAACCGGATCGCAGCCAATCTCGCTTGATGCTATAGACCAGATACAAGTAAACATAGCACCGTACGATGTAACCCAGGCTGGTTTTACTGGTGCAGGCATAAACACCGTAACAAAATCGGGTACCAACACCTTTGGCGGAACGGTTTATGGCTTCTACCGCAACCAGGGTATGACCGGTAAAAAAGTAGATGGTGACAAAATTTCCGTTCCTGACCTTACACAATTACAGGCAGGCTTTTCGTTGGGCGGTGCCATCAAAAAAAACAAGCTGTTCTATTTTGTAAATTTCGAAACGGAACAACGCGAAGACGCTGCCAGTAGTTATGTTGCACGCAATGCCAACAATGGCAATAACAATAATACCTCCCGGGTTTTGGAATCGGATCTGCAGGCAGTAAGTCAAATTCTTAAAAGCAAATTTGGCT
>JBKJNG010000377.1:0-2672 GCA_046596065.1 Phnomibacter sp.
TAATGAGTTCGAACGATACAACTTTAACGAATACATTCAAAGAAGTGCAACAAGCCAGCCGATCATTGGTTTTGACAGAGGATTTTATTATAAATGCTTTATTAAAAAGCCTGGCAAAAGCTGCGATAGATGAAACCGAAACATTACTTGCTGCTAATAAAAAAGATTTGGAACGCATGCCTGCTACCGATCCGAAATACGATCGTTTACAATTAACCGAACAGCGCATAAAAGACATTGCAAATGACTTGCTGAATGTAGCCACATTACCATCGCCGCTCAATAAAATATTAGAAGAAAGAACGCTGCCAAACGGGTTGTACATCACCAAGCAATCAGTACCGCTTGGTGTTATCGGCATCATTTACGAATCGCGGCCCAATGTAACTTTCGATGTGTTTTCGTTGTGTATAAAATCAGGTAATGCCTGCATTTTAAAAGGAGGCAGCGATGCTGAATTTTCCAACAAAGCTATTGTTGATCTTATAAAAAAAGTAGTGCGGAGTTATGGATTGAATGAAACCATTATTGAACTGCTGCCACCAACAAGAGAAGCTACTGCCGAATTATTAAATGCGGTTGGTTATGTGGATGTTATTATACCAAGAGGAAGCCAATCACTGATAAATTTTGTACGGAAAAATGCACGTGTTCCTGTTATTGAAACGGGTGCAGGAATTGTACATGCATATTTTGATGAATTTGGCGATACACAAAAAGGCAAAGCCATTATTTACAATTCAAAAACACGCCGGGTAAGTGTTTGCAATGCATTGGATTGTTTACTTATTAATGAGAATCGTTTAAGTGATTTAAATGATTTGGTCAAGGATATGGCTGATAAAAATGTAGTGATCTATGCTGATGCGAAAGCTTACGATGCACTCGAAAATAATTATCCTTCCAACTTATTGGAACATGCCACGCAAGCGCATTTCGGTACTGAATTTCTCGACTATAAAATGGCTGTTAAAACCGTAAAAAATATCGATGCTGCCATTGAACATATTGCAGCAAACAGTTCGAAGCACAGTGAAACAATTGTCTCGGAGCACGAAGCACATATTGCACAATTTACGCAGGCGGTAGATGCAGCTGTTGTCTATTCAAATGTATCAACGGCCTTCACTGACGGCGCACAATTTGGCCTTGGTGCAGAAATAGGTATTAGTACGCAGAAACTACATGCAAGAGGCCCGATGGCATTAAATGAAATAACGAGTTATAAGTGGATTGTAAAGGGAGATGGGCAGGTGCGGGAGTAGTTCTTGAGTTGAAAAGTTTATCTGGTTACAGTATTACGAGTCGGCATGGGGGATTAATAAATTTGTAATGGAAATTTTCAGGCAATCACCATGCATACAAATAATATGATATGGAAGCATCGCTTATTTAAAAAAGTACTTCGGCACAACAAGTTGTAAGCCATGAGAGAAATGAAATTTAATTTATTGCCCAATACGCTCGTTGAAGAATACATCGAAAACGTTACCGATGCATTTTTGAAGAAATACCTCCTATTGGAAGAAAGCGAACTCTCGGTTGACATGTTTAGTTTTTACACCTCGGTATCGGCAGTATTTTCTTCTAAGATAGAAGGAGAGCCAATTGAACTGGATAGCTATGTAAAACATAAAAGGTTTGGCATTGAATTTCTACCAGATTATACCCGCAAAATAGATGATTTATACGATGCCTATCAATTTGCGAAGTCTAATCCGTGCAATAAAGAAAATATAGAACAGGCGCACAGAATAATAACTGCAAACATTTTACCGAAACAAAAACAAGGCAAACTAAGAAAAGGTAATATGTATGTTACAACCAGAGATGGCAGGATAGAATACGTGGCTGCGTCACCCTTTGTTGTAGAAGCAGAAATGAATAAATTCTACAAAGATTTGGCAAGAATTGCTTCTGTCAATTTAAGCATCCCGGAAGTTTTTTTTTATGCTGCGCTACTGCACCTGGTCTTTGTTAAAATTCACCCGTTTGATGATGGAAATGGCAGAACATCCCGGTTGATTGAAAAATGGTTTTTAGGCGAAAAATTGGGGGAGAAAGCGTGGCTGATACAATCCGAAAAGAACTATTACAAACACCACCAGGTTTATTACAAAAACATCAGGCTATTAGGGCTTGAATATGATGATTTGGATTATTCAAAAGCACTGCCTTTTTTGTTAATGCTACCGCAATCACTAACAATCAACGAAGAAGAATAACTGCATTGTAATTAGGTTAATGTCATTTAATCAAGCAGCCTTAATTTCAACAACCTACTTGTTGCGACATACTTTTTTAATTTGTCAGCCAGCCTAAATGAATTAGCCGGGCCTTTCATTTGCAGAAAAATCAACTTTGATTTCAATACGTTGATTAACCTGTTCGCAAGGGACTGGCAGTAGTACCACGCAAAGCGCCGCGACAAAATGGAATTGCAGCACCATGTTAAGACGGCGCTGCGGAGTACTACCAAAGGTCCGACACCGCCGGGGCAATTTGCGGTGATGCGCCCAAATTGTATTTATTGTATTTGAAAATTTGTTTTTTTGCTTCTACGCCTTCATATTCTCCAAATCCTTTTGCATTTTGAACATCTCATCCCGCAGTCTTGCGGCTTCCATAAAGTCCATATCACGGGCGGCCTTTTCCATGGTCTTTTTTACTTT
>JBKJNG010000399.1:0-6197 GCA_046596065.1 Phnomibacter sp.
TGCTTTTATACGCATCTATTACGCCCTGTGCTACCCGGTCGCAACGTACAATACCGCCGAATATATTTATTAGAATGGCTTTTACTTTCGGGTCTTTTAGTATAATACGAAAGCCAGCTTCAACAGTTTGGGCATTTGCACTACCACCTACATCCAAAAAGTTTGCAGGCTCACCGCCACTCAATTTAATCATGTCCATGGTGGCCATAGCAAGGCCTGCACCGTTAACCATGCAACCTACATTGCCATCAAGCTTTACAAAATTCAGGTTGTATTGGCCAGCTTCCACTTCGGTTGGATCTTCTTCTGTTACATCACGCATCTGTGCAAGATCGTTATGACGCATCAGGGCATTTTCATCAAGGTTCATTTTACAATCAACGGCAATAATTTTTTCATCGCTGGTTTTAAACAACGGATTTATTTCCAGCATAGCGCAGTCTAAACCTACATAAGCTTTGTAAAGGTTTGTTACAAACTTTACACAGCTTTTAAAAGCATCGCCGCTTAGGCCAAGATTAAATGCAATTTTTCGGGCCTGGTAACCCTCTAATGCCCCGCCAGGGTGCACCCACTCTTTAAATATTTTTTCAGGTGTAGTATGTGCCACTTCTTCAATATCCATTCCGCCTTCGGTACTGTACATCACTACGTTCATACCTTTGCTGCGATCAAGCAAAATGGATAAATAAAATTCTTTAACCGGGTTAGGACCGGGATAGTAAACATCCTGCGCTACCAATATTTTATTCACTTTTTTTCCTGCCTCACCCGTTTGAATGGTGACCAACGTGTGGCCAAGAATGTTCCGGGCAATTTCTGTAACGTTATCAAGGCTCTTTGCCACGGCAACACCTCTTTGTTCGCTACCAACAATTTTACCCTTTCCCCGGCCACCGGCATGAATTTGGGCTTTAATTACAGCAAAGCTGTTGCCCGTTTGTGTTTTAATCTGGCGATAAGCCTCTTCAGCAGCCATAACTGTATCTACAGCTACGCCTTCCTGTACAGGTACTTGGTATTTTTGCAATAATTCTTTAGCCTGGTATTCGTGCAGGTTCATAAAACAAATAATTTTAGAAAAACGAAGATAGCTTTCAGCGTGGATTTACAGGAGCCTTAATTCATTTCTTTGTGCTAACGATTGCGTCGTCATCGGGTATCGGTTTCTTCACTAGACACACTAAAGCGCCATAATACATACTGTTGAGGCATAAACCCAAATCATAACCCGTTTAAAAAGTTTGCTGATTCAATCTCATTCCTATATTTGTCAGGCAATTTGTAAAGAATTCGTTAAACTACCTGTGACCAACAGGCTTAAAACTAACTAACTGTGGCGTACGAAAACAATGACAGGAAAATGGATAGTGTATACAGTAAAAGGATTAGGGCTGGCAAACGCAGAACTTATTTCTTTGATGTTCGTGCAACCCGCGGCAACGATTATTATCTTACCATTACTGAAAGCCGCAAACGCTTTAATGAAGATGGTTACGACAGGCACAAAATTTTTCTGTATAAAGAGGATTTCAACAAGTTTATTAAGGGTCTGAACGAAGCAGTTGATTTTGTAAAAACGGACCTGATGCCGGATTTCGATTTCGATGCGTTCAATCATGAGTACCCCGAGTCAGATGGCGAAATGGAACAACCCCAGGTTACAGTTAGCGAAATTGCATTGGAAGAACCCGTAGCTAAAACGGTTATTATTGAAGAAGAAATTTTTATAGTTGAACAAATACAATCTAATGGCGCTATCGAAGAAGTAGACAAATGGTAAAAACTCCAGTGGCGCACAACATATTATAACACGAAAGCCATGCTGTTTCCAGGCATGGCTTTCGTGTTATATAGAAATAAATTATATAATTGGATTAAATCGCCTTTAATGCTGCAATCGTTTTAGTTGGATCGGCGGAACTGAAAACGGTATTGCCGGCCACCAGCACAGTTGCGCCAGCCTCAATAATGGCAGGAGCATTTTCGAGGGTTACACCTCCGTCTATTTCAATATCTACTTTTAGCCCTCTGTCATCAATCATTCTTCTTAGTGCTCCTATTTTTTCGTAAGTGTGCGGTATAAATGATTGGCCACCAAAACCCGGGTTCACACTCATTAAAAGCACCATATCTACATCCTGCAGAATATCCTGCAATAAGCTTATTGGTGAATGTGGGTTTAAGGCCACGCCTGCTTTCATCCCAAGCGTCTTTATCTGTTGAATATTGCGGTGTAAATGTTTGCACGCTTCTATGTGAACTGTCAAAATATCAGCACCAACTAATTTAAAAAGTTCGGCATATTTTTCAGGTTCTTCAATCATCAGGTGTACATCAAAAACCTTGCTGGTAGCTGGTCGCAGCTTTTGTATAACAGGTAAACCAAAGCTAATGTTTGGAACAAAACGGCCATCCATCACATCCAGGTGAAGCCATTCTGCCTGGCTTTGATTAAACATTTTTATATCTGCCTCAAGATTTAAAAAATTAGCTGCTAACAAGGATGGTGCAATAATGGCCATTGAGAATCGATTTTTGTTTGCTTGGTTATTTTCGGCAAAAGTGCAGTTATTTTAGTAAACAGCTGTTGCGTAAACGGCTATAGGCACTTTGTACAAGAGGTTATAACAAAGTGTTTTCTTTAGGGGTAAACAATAATTAGTAATTATTATTTACCATTATTTGTTGGCTCTTTCTGCAATCTTTCAGCAGCATTCAATGCTTCTGTTATGCTTTTATCCAGGGCATAGGCTTGTTGATAATTGCTGATGGCTTCTTGTGGTTTTCCTAATGCCTCCTGGCACTTGGCCATCCAGTACCATGCATCAGCATAATTAGTATTTATTTCGGCCAGGCGGTTAAAGGTTTTGAAAGCTTCATTGTACTTTTCTTCATCGTAGAAACTGTAACCTTTTTCCATGTAAGCTTCGCTGAAAGTGTAGTTGATCACAATGGCTGTATCCAACCATCTGCGGGCATCTGTATATTGTTTTACCTGGTTAAAATAAACGCCTTTTATAAACGCTGCCTCACTGCGCATTTCCCGGTTTGGAAAACGGGCCGCTATTTTGTTGGCAAGATCAATGGCATTTTTATTGCCAGCTTCGGCATATGTATTTGCAAGATTTAAAAGGATCTGCTCATCGTCGGGAAATTTATTAAGATAGGTTTGATACGACTTTATGGCGCTGTCGTACAATTGTCCGCGTCTGAAAATATCTCCTTTTACAAACCAGTAATAATAGTTGCTATCTGCGCCACGGCCTATCAGTGTATTGCACCATGCCGCTGCTGCTGCGTATTGCTTTCGATTTGCAAGCGTATCAATCAAACGGTCGTATAATCTTATGGAATCGGGGTTTACCGCAATGGCTTGTTCAAGCAGTTTCAAGCCATCTTCGGTACTAACTATAGCAGGATTTTGTGGAATTGGTTTAGGGTTAGGCTTACATGCAAATACACATACTGTTATAACTGCATAAAATAAAAACTGCTTCATAATCTCATGCAAATTTAGGGAGCTGCTTTCATCTTAGAAGCTGTTTAAGATTGGTTGGTGAGATAATATATAGGTGATTTTTGAGCGAAACAAGGCGGATTTTGTAGCAATAGTCAGCAGCCCTGCGGTCAAAAAATTCAACGAAGCTGCAGCCAAAAAGCGGCATCGATTAGCCAGTAAATTAATTTTAAAATGCTTCTTAAGGCCACGCAAACAATAACGGGGAAACGGCTATTACTTGTTTGAAAATTCAATCCGCTCCATCATTTTTTCTACAAAAAGATAAGTGGCAGGGCAATACATAATGTTTTGCTTGTGGATGTAGATAAAGCTTTTTAAAGGCACTTTTGTAAGGTGTGGAAAACCGGCGCAATCAGCAGGTCTAACTTCGTAGATATTGCATTTGTTGGTGGTAAGATCAAGAAAAACGCAGGGCTGTTTTTGCATGCGCCAATCCTTTTCTTCAGAATCGTATTCCAGGTATTTGTTGGTAAAATCCTTTACCGACATTCCCAGGTGATTCGATATGCGGAGTTTATCAGCCGTCTTTAAAGTAGGCGTCATTTTCCTGCAGCAATTGGCACAACTTAAACAATCAACTTCTTCCCAAACTTCTTTGTTGGCTTCCTGAACTTCCTGCAAAACACGGCGGTGGCTGCTGGTTTCAAGCTTGGTAATAAAACTACGGAAACGCTTCCTGTTTACAATCGAATCTCTTTTAAACGAGCGCAGGTTAATGGGCATATTTTAGTTAGTTGCTACGAATGTAAGGCTTTCAAATTAGCACCCGAAAACAGTGCTGAAATTGGATATTGGTTAAAACATTTTTTATGATACCAGCTGCAGTACCTGTGGCATCAACGTCTCCGCTCAGCGGGGATCCCTTCAACTGCAATGCAAATGTCAGAAATGCAGTTCCGGTTGCATTACAATTCCTGATACTTTTTACATCAACATATAGCTTTTCAACCCTGGAAAGACGGATGAAATTGCTGCAACGTGCTTCTTAAATATTCCCTATCGAGGTGCGTGTAAATTTCTGTAGTGGTTATACTTTCATGGCCGAGCATTTCCTGCACAGCACGCAAATCGGCACCGCCTTCTACCAAATGTGTTGCAAATGAATGGCGGAATGTATGCGGTGAAATGTTCTTTAAAATGCCCGCCTTTTTGCCAAGATCTTTTACGATTAAAAATATCATAATGCGGCTTAATCTTTTGCCATTACGATTTAAAAACAAGATGTCTTCTTCTCCTTTTTTAACTGGTACATGTATCCTTATGTTGCTGCGGTAGATGTTAATAAACTTAATGGCATCGCGGCCAATAGGTACCAATCTTTCTTTATCTCCCTTGCCAATTACCCTTATAAAACCTACATCTAAAAACAGGCAGCTCAGTTTTAAATTAACCAGTTCGGTAACGCGTAAACCACAGCTATACATGGTTTCGAGGATTGCTTTATTTCGGCTGCCTTCCGGCGTGCTCAGGTCAATTTTAGCGATCATTTTTTCAATTTCACCAAACGTAAGTACTTCCGGTAAAGCCCTTTTTAATTTGGGTGCTTCCAGCAGTTCTGTTGGGTTCACATTACTAATCTGTTCCAGTAAACAATAGTTGAAAAAAGCCCTTAATCCACTTATAACCCGTGCCTGGCTGCCTGGCGTTAACCCCAGTTCTGTTACCCATTTTAAAAATTGCTGCAGGTCTTTTAATTCCAATTCACGGGGTTGTTGTAGTATGTCGGCAGCTTGCAGGTAACTGGTAAGCATTTCCACATCGTGCAGGTATGCCGAAACCGAATTACCCGACAATGATTTTTCCAGTTGCAGGTATGCTTTAAATCCTTTTTTGTATGGTTCCCACATAAATGCAAGCTACAGATTGTTGATGTTTGATGTCTGATTCTGATACTAATCGGAACTGATTTGTTTTAACGCTACCATGTTGAGCGTGATAAACTTAGTATGAATTTGGATCGCTTGTTAACCAGTCGACTTTTCACCATACAACCACATCACCATAAATGCTAAATTTGCCCGTTTTCAAAAATTTTTGTTCGTAACGCAAACGTTCATAAAAATTAAATTATGGCTTTATTGCATAACAGGGTTTCTAACCAGGAACTTAAACAAAGGCTTATGGAAGAAACAGAGCCGCGTATTACCATCAGTTTTTACAGGTATCATACCATTCCCGATCCACAGGCTTTTCGGGATGAATTATGGAAAGCGCTGAATACATTAAAAGTATTCGGCAGAATCTATGTTGCACATGAAGGAATAAATGCACAAATAAGCGTTCCCCGATCAAACTTCGATCAAATGCGGGAGCAACTTTATTCCATCGATTGGCTAAAAGAAATCAGGCTGAATATTGCCGTAGATGATGACGGTAAAGGCTTTTGGGTGTTAAAGATAAAAGTGCGGGAAAAAATTGTGGCAGATGGTGTTACGGATATCTCGTTCGATGTAAATAAAACCGGCCGATATTTAAAAGCAAGAGAGTTTAACGAATTGGTGGCAATGCCGGGTACTGTGGTAATTGATATGCGCAATCATTATGAGTACGAAGTTGGACATTTTAGAAATGCTGTTGAAGTTCCCAGTGATACTTTTCGGGAACAATTACCCATGGCTGTGGATATGATGAAGGGGAAAGAGCTGGAAAATATCGTGATGTATTGCACTGGCGG
>JBKJNG010000459.1:0-3524 GCA_046596065.1 Phnomibacter sp.
AACTGACTTAACAAGAGCTGATGATATTTTTAAAAAATTAAACGCATCGTTAAAATAAAAAAGTAAAAAACAATTTAAAGTCGCATTAATTAATTGATACATCGAATCATGAAAATAATATTTTTTACTATCTTCTTGATGGGGACATTTCCAGCATTTGCTCAAAAGAAAAATCCGACATGGGAGTACCTGTCTACAACCAATGGCAAAGTTCCATTAGCCTGGACAACCACGCAGCAAACAGGTACGCTGGCAGTTGATTTGGACGCAGACGGTGTAAATGATTTTGTAGTTACCTGCCGGGTTGTGGCGCCTTCCATTCTATGGTATCGCCGGGATGATAAGGGTTGGAAAGTGTATAACATTTGTACCGATTTTTTAACCGTAGAAGCCGGTGGCGCATCGGCAGATATTGATGGCGATGGTGATTTGGATTTGGTGTATGGTGCCGATTGGCAGTCGAATGAAGTATGGTGGTTCGAAAATCCTTCCCCAAATTTTAATCCCAGGGTTCAATGGGAACGCCATATAATAAAAGATTCGGGAGCAACAATGCATCACGACCAGGCCATTGGAGATTTTAGGCAGAATGGAAAATTACAAGTGGTTACCTGGAACCAAATGAGTAAATCATTGATCATTGCGGATGTGCCACCTAATCCCAAAACCGATAAATGGACACTGGAGACTATTTTTTCAGGCGAGGCGGGTGAAAAAAAATCATGGTATGCGGAAGGCTGTACCAAAGGGGATATTGATGGCGATGGATTTGTAGATTTAGTGGCAGGCAATTATTGGTTTAAATTTCGGGATCGAAAATTTATTCCCATTCGTTTTGGTGAGGAAGGCGGGCGTGTGGTTTGTGGAAAATTTAAGAGTGGTAAAACAATGCAGATAGCAGTTTCGCCGGGCGATGGCAAAGGACGTTTATTATTTTATGAATGTACAGGAAATGCAGAAGATCCTGCCAACTGGAAAGCAAGCGATTTAATAGGCCGTGACATTGTACACGGACATACACTTGAGGCGGCCGATATCAATAACGATGGCAACCTGGATTTGTTTTGTGCCGAAATGGCTAAATGGTCGGAGAAAGAAATTAAACGTGATAATCCCAATGCTGAAGCGATGATACTTTATGGTGATGGGTTGGGTAATTTTCAGAAAAGTATTTTCAAAACAGGCTGGGGTTTTCACGAAGGAAGAATAGCCGATCTGGATGGCGATGGCGACATGGATATTATTTCAAAACCCTACAACTGGAAAGCTCCCAGGATTGATATCTGGCTACAAAATGGTACCGGTAAAAAGCTGGCTAACGTAGGCGAATTCATGAAAAAGAAACTGGGACTTGAAATTTACAGTCTTCGGGATGATTTGCAAAAAGATACTCGCGGCACGCTTAAATACATCAGGGATTTAGGCTTTACAGAAATTGAAATTCCCGGCGGTTATTATAACTTAACCATGAAAGATTTTAAAGCAACATGTGATCAATTAGGATTAAAGCCAAGCTCCTTTTTATCAGGTTTTGAAATGTATCGGGATATCATTGATAAAATTATTGCACAAGCAAAATATTTCAATATCAAAACGGTGGGCTGTGCCTGGATACCACATAATGCGGGCAATTTTTCCCGCGAAGATGCAGAGATGGCTATCAAGGTATTTAATAAAGCTGGGGAGCGCCTGGCAAAAGAGGGCATTACGCTGTTTTATCACTGTCATGGCTATGAATTTCAACCTTCGCCGGAAGGGACGCTTTTTGACTATCTTGTTAAAAAAACAAACCCTCGAAATGTAAAATTTGAGCTGGATGTTTATTGGGCGTTTCACGGCGGGGCAGTGCCCGAATTACTATTAAAAAAATACCCAACCCGCTTTATAGCATTACACATTAAAGACATGAAGATTGGTCAGGCAACCGGAGAATATTCAGGTGGTACACCGCTTACCTCAGATGTAGCGGTAGGTACAGGGCAGCTAAATTTTCAAAAAATAATTCGTGCCGCTATGCAAATCGGTGTACAGTATTTTTTTATAGAAGATGAAAATGCTGATGTGAAAAATCATTTGCCCATCACATTAAAATATTTAAAAACATTGAAGTAAGAATTATGCATGTGTGAATTGGTTTGTTTAAACAACAGCTATAAACTAATTGCTTAATAATAAAAAAAATGATAAAGCAGCAGCTTTCAATCAATTAACAATCGCCAAAATCATTTACAAATATGAAAAAAATTGCCTTGCTTATTTTTCTTCAAATTTTATTGTTTAATTCTTATGCTCAGTATAGCGTAAGCCCCAATAAACATTTTATTTTGAGAGACGGTAAGCCTTTTTTCTGGTTGGGTGATACTGGCTGGGAACTATTTCAACGCCTTAACCGGCAGGAGGCAGATTATTATTTAAACCGCAGGGCTGAACAGGGTTTTACGGTAATCCAGGCGGTAGTATTGGCTGAGTTTGATGGCTTGCATATTCCAAATGCAAACGGCGATTTGCCATTAAATTTTGACGATCCTACAAAGCCCAACGAAAAATATTTTGAGCAGGTAGATTATATCATCGACAAGGCTGCATCAGTTGGTTTAACGATTGCTTTATTGCCAACATGGGGCGATAAAATTTATAAAGATGGCTGGGGGAAAGGACCGGAAATATTTACCCCGGTAAACGCAAAAATTTATGGCAAGTGGATCGGTGACCGTTATAAAAACAAAAAAAATATTATTTGGATAATGGGTGGCGACCGTAACCCGAGAGCAGCAACCAATGATGTAGAAGTTTGGCGAGCTATGGCTGCTGGTGTAGAAGAGGGCTTTGGCGGTCAGGATAAAGCATTGATGAGTTTTCATCCGCAGGGTGTGCCGGAAGGCGCTTCACAATGGTTTCACAATGATGGCTGGTTCGACTTTAATATGTTTCAAACAGGGCATTGTACAAACCAACCAGTGTATGATAAAATAGGAGCATCGTACAATCGCCTACCAACAAAACCAGTAATAGATGGTGAACCTATTTATGAAAATATCCCTATTTGTTTTGATGAAAAAGAAATGGGAAAATCGAGTGCGTATGATGTGAGGAAAGCCGCCTACCATTCATTGTTTGCCGGGGCTTTTGGGCATACTTACGGCTGTAATGATATTTGGCAAATGCACACGCCGGCTTATGAAGCAGTACTAGGATCTAATTTATTTTATAAGGAAGCCATGGAATTAAATGGTGCCAACCAAATGAAATTCGTAAGAAGATTGTTGGAGTGCCGTCCTTTTTTAGTAAGAGTTCCTGACCAATCACTGATTGTAGAAAATATTTTATTTGCAGGCGAACGTATTCAGGCTACGCATGGCAAAGACTATGCATTTATTTATTCGGCTCAGGGAAGATCAATCACTGTAAATATGGGGAAAATATCAGGAACAAAAATTACAGCGTCCTGGTACAATCCACGCAACGGTGTAAGCAAGGAGGCAGGAAGTTTTGATAACAAAGGCCAACAAAAATTTGATGCTCCC
>JBKJNG010000029.1:0-12994 GCA_046596065.1 Phnomibacter sp.
CGATAATCCTTCTTTTTTGTGGGTAAAACCAATGGCACTTTGGTTAACAGCGATAAAATGTAAATGACTTACCTGCGGCGTTTCGTCTTTTTGGCTGGAGCAGCTTTCTTTCCTGAATTTGTTTTTCCAGCCGGTTTTATAACCGCCGGCCTTCTTAAACCCAGCATCTCATCAACCCGGATAATATCATAACTCTCATTTTTCAGTTCCTGCAAAAGCAGGGGAAGCAACATGTAAAATTTATCAGCCCGGGCAGCATCGGCATCAGTTTGAAAAACCAGGAAATAGCCATTGAGACCGTAGGGCATCTGCCTTGCCTTAGCCATAATACTCTGAAAAATACTATCACTGCTATGGTAATCCGGCATCCCGGGTAATGTATGATCCAGCAGGCTAATGGTACCGGGAGTTGCATTAATTACGGTAAGACCAAGCTGGCTGGCATAATTGGAAACCGACTCGTTATACCGATCGTTAGGCGACAGGTACACAGGTGCGTTTACAGGCGCAATACCAAAAGGCTTTAATGTATTAAAATTATCCTGGATGGCAGCACTGAAAACGTCCTGGGAATTAAAGAGTTCATCACAATTTTCACCCGAACACGCCGCCATGGCTGCAGTACCCAAAGCGCCAACATAATGGCCGCTGGCTTTTAATTGCTTTACCAGGCCCGGACTACTTTTTACCATTTCTGTAGTTAGAAAAAAAGATGCATGTACCTTTTCTTTCCTTAAAATCTGTGGGATCGCTTTAGCACCGCTTCCGCTTTTGTCTCCGGTGAAAATGATTGCGATTCTTTTTTTGGCAGAATCACCGCGAATAATGGCACCATTTGAAAACTGAAATCCATTGGGTGCATGAGCCAATGCCTCATTTTCTTTGGAAGCAAGCAGGTAAATTAGTGCGGCTGTTCCTTCAATTGTTGGAAGGTTCGTATTATAATCAGCCACATCATCATGGTACACGGCCAAACTGCTTTGCCAACCTGCGTAAATATCTTTCTTAATCAGGCTATTACCATCTGCCATTTGGTAGCGGTTGGCAGAAACAGGACCGTTTACCAGGCCGCCTTTAGAAAGATCAGTGCCATGAATATTATAAGGACTACTGACTGAATTAACTTCCGGAAAACCGGTTACCATGGTAACTCCCCAGGGATTACAACCAAAAAGCCAGTCGATATTTGCCTGCGCCACTGCCTCGTAAGCCGAATCGCTGCAAGCTTCCCTGTACTTAATGCTTTGAAGGGCAAACCAAACAGCGAGGTTGTTGCTACCCGACACAAATGGCAGCTCGTGAAAAAAAGCGTTCATTTTGGCCCGCTGCCAGCTATTTTCCAGGACAGTTTTATGGGATGAGCAATTGATCTCGTTAGCATTAAACCGGCTCAAATAGGTTCCCGGAGCCAGAAGGAGCGTATCACTCCAGTTGATAATGTTGAATTTTGCCTTTGCACTAAAATCTTTGTAAGCATCCAGGTATTTTTTGTCTTGTTTTACCTGGTACAGGCCATCCGCAGCCATGGATTGCGCAGTATAAGCAGCCCCGCTATTATCAACCGTTATTTTATTTGCTTGTATTGCCCATTGGTAAGTATTAACTGCTCTTTCAGTAAGGCGATCGGCATAACTCGCATCTGTTTTGCCAATTATACCGCTTCCCAAAGAGAAAACACCGCTTAAAAGGGCTGCTATTTCTGACCCCGATTTTGTGGTGTTTGGTAAATTGAAAAGCGTATCAGACAACGCATATACCGGTCTGTCCATTGATTGATACCCGATATTTCCAGCAGGTGGATTTTTACCAGCCGTATTTTTTATTTCCCCAACCTGCCGGTACAGCTGGTCTTTGGAAGGATGCATTTTGATCAGCCAGTCGAGGCCCCATTTGGCTTCATCCAATACATCGGGTTTATCATTTTTCCCCGTTCCATCGGTGCCAAAGCCATCATTAAATAATGAAGGAAAATGTTGGTATGCCGATAAAAGATGCCAGGTGACTGCTGCAGCGGTGGTTATTTCCTGAGTATTATCGCCGGCGTTCTGCCAGCCACCCTGCACATCCAACCCTGTTGTATCGGGCAAAGGGCCACCAATAGAATAATCGCCCGCCTTATAAAAACTGTCGCTGGTTAATCCTCCATACCGCTGCTGCCGCAGAAATTGCAGGCAAAAATCAGCTGCTCCCCTGTATAAATTATGGGAGATATGAATGGTATCGGACTCAATGCTATCATTAACTATCAGTTGGTAATTACCTGGCTGAACGATTGCTGACAAGTTTATTCGATAGGTGTGTTCAAACGGACCATATTTACCGTAATCTTTTTCTGAAACGGAACGCATGTTTAAAACTATGCGGCCATATTTTATATTCCGAAGCTGGTACCGTTGAAGCCTGAACAAAGGATTTTTACTGGCAACCACTACTGATTTACTTTCTGACGGCGTATATCCCAGCTGGTTATACCTTATTACTGTTTGTGCTGACAGATTGCCTGGCACTAAAAAAACAGATTGCAGCGTTAAAAGTCCTATCCAAATCAACAATCTCATAGGCTTACCCTGTTTTTATTACGGATGAAAAGTGCGGTACACTATTGGCTAGATTTTGCGCCGGCTGAGAAACAGTGTACAAAGATTCTGACGTAACCGTTTATTCACCTGTTAAGTCCCTTTGCAAAAGATTGTTTAACAAGTTATTCCAATTTCCAGCTTCAAATAATCCAAAGCATCGTGGCAATAAAATGGTATTGAACAGCGCTTTAAATAGCGCACCCATTGACCAAAACCAGCAGTTTTTTAAAATTCTTATTGCGGCTTAGTACTATCCGGTAATACGTTCAATTCATTCAGCAAAATACCGGCGGTAGTATCACCCTGGAGCATGGCTTCCATTAAAAGTTTGGCGCCTCGGGGAATATTTTTTGTGAAAACGCAGGGCTCATAGCCATTTTGTTGTAGCATTTCCGGGTCATCGGCAAAAGCATACAAAAAGCCAAGGGTGGTTTTAGCCATCACGTAATCTTTTTTAGCTGCTTTTTCCAGGTAATCTATCGCCTCTGTACAATCAATATTTTTATTGCTGTTTTGTAGCGCAAGATTGCCATACTGGTACAAAGCTTCGGGTACATCTTTGGCAACCAGGTTTTTATAAATGATTAATGCTGGCTCATAATTGCCGGCCCTTATATAGGCGGCAGCATATTTTAGCTGCGTATCAACTTCTTCATTTTTATGAGAAGTAATAATTTTTGGGGGCTGAACATTAGAAGGCTCGGCGGTATTACCAGCCGTATTTCCAGGTTCGTTCGCCTGGGTAGGTTTATCATATTTTACATAGACATAAACAAGCACCGCGAAGGCAATTAATGGTATAAGAACAGCCGCAACATTAATAAAGTTAAAACCCTGCTTCTTCAGCGGTGTTATTGTAGCAGCGGCTGGCGTAGGCACAGCAGCATCAGGATTTCTTATCGAGCGCTTATACCCTTCTTCAAGCCTCGCTACCAGTTTTTCCAGTTCTGCTTTTTCACGGCGAAGTTTATCATTCTCTTTTTGAAGCATACTCAGCTGCTCATCACCTGCATCAATTTTTGTTACCTGCCCCATTGTGTTGCGCAGCACGTAATTGTGCAAATCCATTCCGTTGGCAAACCGATGCTCAGGCTTCTTTTGCATGCAGATATAAGCCATGGTAAGCAGCCATTCGGGCACCAGCATCTCCTGCCGTTTTCTGTCTTCACTCCACGATGCGGGCAAATTTTCCCTGCGTAGTTCTAATGCATCCGGCACAGGATATTCCATGTGTGCAAGCATCACGTTATTGCGGGCTGTTTCGCCTTTATCTTTTAAAGGAAAAGGAACGATGCCTGCAATCAATTCAAAAATGATGACACCAAAGCTGTACACATCGGTTTGAAAAAACATCTGGCCTTCGTTCTGCTCGGGGGCCATAAATTCAATAGCGCCTGCACGCCTGAAACTGGTGCGGCGCTGCTCATCAGACATTACAGACAAACCGAAATCCAGTAAAATATAATTGCCGGTTTTGGTATTGAATTTTACGTTGTTGCTTTTTATATCGCCATGCTTAACATCAGCACTATGACAATGTGCCAATGCATTAGACAATTGCTCTGCAACTTTTATAACATCCTTTATCTGGAAGATCGGTTCATGCGGCGGCGTTAATAGTTCACCCAGGTCAGGGCCTTCTATGTATTCCATTTCCATGAATGGAAAATTGCCCGATTCAGTAATACCGGAATGGAGAATGGTTACCACGTTAGGGTTAGGATGTTCATTTACCTTCTTCAGTTTCATTACTTCGTTTTGAAACGAAGCGAAGTTTTTATCGGCTGCAGTTTCGCTGTGAATAGGCGTTGGCAATATTTTAATTGCCGTAATGATTTCACCAATACGCTTGCCTTTGTATACAGAACCCTGGCCGCCCGTTTTAAGAGCGCCCATGTTTTCTAAACCTTCTGTTATGGTAAAAACCTTTGCCATGTTTTGTTATATGATCAACAGCACTCTAAAAATTTGAGCCGCAAAGATGCTTTTTTTCCAGCAGGTCAACGCTGATCTAACATCCGCAGATCAATACCGATTTTTTAATGCAAACCCCGTTCCTTCTTTATCATCCCTTGTATTCATCCAAATAATCCCGACCATCCGAAAATTCCGTGTTCTATTGAATTATTTACGTGAAAAATTAAGCGTTATACGAAAATTCCAGTACTGCGGACTCCCCCAATATCACCTGGTCGCCTTCCTGTAAACGATAACCAATTTCAGTTGTTTGCAATTTCCATGGTTCACCACCTTCACTGCGAACTTTCATTTTATTATGCGGCGGTATTCCGCCTTCGTCGGCATACAAATAAAAGGCAGCGTTTTCTGCATCCCATTCAATATGCGCATGCTGCCTGCTACAGATCTGTTACTTGCGTTGCTGCTGTCGCCTTTGAAAGCAATAGTGTTCTTCCGGAAGAAACCATCTGAAGCCTGCACTTTTTCTTCCCTGCCAATATTTATTTTTCCCGCACCCGATTGAATCGTATATACAGCTTCAGCCGTATCACCATTCAGCACTTTTATATAAGCATTTAAGGCTTTTTGAGCAACGTTAGTACGGTTAGTTACAATAACCATCGCCACATCAATATTGGACGCTTTTAGTGAATTCGCAGGCGCTTCCCTGTAAAGAATTTCCAGCTTCCAATCGGGCGGTAGAGCAATAGCAAAATCATCTGCAATGCGCTGTACTTCTTCGTTTTTAAAACGATCTTTCATGCCTTCGTACACCGCTGATTCGTACACATGTTTCTCTGCATCAGAACAGTTTATAAATAATTGAATGGCTTTGATAATAGCGCCTTCTCCACCTTCGTTTTTTTGCAGTTGTTCTTTTATAAATTGCAATAAGGTATTGCGAATACCTTTTACATCTGTGGGCCGGTTACTGAAAATATTAAGCATGATAAATACAATGTTAACCCCCAACCCCTGAAGGGGAGTATAGGAGCGAGTTTTTTTATTGTGTTGAGTCGATTGTTGCGAGATTAATATTTGCTTTTGCTGAGACTGGTTTCTTACCTGGTTTTTCCACTTTCTTTTCCGCTTCAAATCCTTTTAAATACCCGCGTTTTACCAGCAACGGAATTACGTAATCGCCGGCAAGTTTTACGGCCTGGCTGGAACCCTTTGCATTCTCAATTCTTATGCAGGTTACAATATGGCCGCCGCCTTTTGCATTGGGTGCAAAAAACACGTACCAGCCATCATTGATCCTTTCACTTTTTAATATTCTTTCTGGCGTACCGGTTTTACCAGCAACCACTAATCCAAAACGTTTAGATTTAGTAGCACTTTGTTTGATCATGTAACCCGTTATCAGTTCAGCATAATGCGGATTTTTAGCAATCTTAACACCAGCTTCCAACGGGGTTGTTTTGTTACTGATGGAGGTAACAAAACGATTGGGCATCATAACGCCTTTGTTGCCTACAGCTGCAGCCATTCTTGCAACGGATGCAGGTGTTGCTACCAGGTTCCCCTGGCCCCAAGCCATACCGGAAACACCTTTTGCACGGGTGCGGCGAATGTTGTTGGGATTGTACGTTTTTAAGCTTTTGAATTCAGTTTTGCGCCACAGTTCCCGCCATTGCTCCTGTTGTGCCGCATTGTCACGCGGGTAATCGTAATAATAACCACCCACTCCATTCAGGAACATACCAGTTTGCAAATAAACGGTACTCATTTCTTCCTGCAATTTGTATTCGTTGGCAAGTCTTATAAAAAACGAGTTGTTTGATTTTACCAGGCCTCTTTCAATCGTAATAAATCCTGCTTCATCAGGCTCCAAACCACGGGTACGAATAAGATCGCCGGGGTATACCCTGATGACCAGTTTTTCTGCGGCATCACCTAGCTTATTAAATGCCGCAAGTGACGTAGCAACTTTTGCGGTTGAACCGGGTTGTGTAGCAAGCGTAAAACCAATATCGCTGTTCACATGCCAGCCTGGTAATCTGTTCAGGGTAGCATCGCTTTGCGTAAGCAAATCCCAATCGTTTACAGGTGGCAAAGGATACATGGCAGAAGCCAATACATCACCTGTACTATCTTCCATCACCACAATGGAAACACGTTTTGTTTTTAGTGTGTCATCGTTTGCTAATGCTGCTTGTAAATTAGTTTGCAAGCCAGCATCAACCGACATCTTTACATCCCTGTTTCTTTGTTTAAAACTATCTACCGCAGTGCTGTTAATACCCGCCAGCAGTAATGGCGCAAGTGCATTATAATCTCTTTTCTTAACCGTCATTTCAGTAGAAGATTGTGGCAGAAATCGATCCTGTTTAAAACGCGTTGCACTCACCGAAAATTTTGATAAAGGTGTTGGGAAACCACGCAGAGCCGCATCGTGTTCATACTCCGCAAAATAACCGTTTGATGATCCACCGAATACGCCTGTATTAGCATCGCCCGTCCAGAAAAACATTTGATCTGCGAAGGGATAATAGCGATCCATGCGCTTATGCATTAAAGCTTCCAGGTCTTCACCATTCATGCCCAATGAAACCAAAGAATCCATTTGCATTTTTATTTGCTCAGGATGACTGGTTGCTAAAATTTTCCCGTTGCGATCCAACAAATTACCGGCTTGCAAACGGTTCATTAAAATACTAATGCGAGGATTGTAACTAAACATTCTTGCACCATTGCGGTCAGCTACCAATGCTGGTTCAACCACCCACTTTTTATTGTTTAGAATATAACGCGTAACGGTTACAGATAACAAAGCAATTCCTATTAAAGCACTCAGCAATGCAGGAACAAGATTTTTATCTTGTTGCCTGGTGATGAATTTCATTTGAGCAGCTGAACCCTGCAGGTGCGAGGCGGACAATAAAAATCCTGCGGCAATCATGTTGGTTAATAACGATGAACCGCCATAACTCATAAATGGCAAGGCTACACCAGATAATGGCAATGCACCCGTTGAACCACCTGCAATTAATAAAAACTGGATGAAGGTTCCGATACCGATACCGGCACACAAATAAAATAAAAATGGGCGCCCTGTTTGCCGCCCAATATTAATGGAGCGATGCAGAAAAACAAGGAATAAAATGAAGATGCAAATGATGCCAGCCAAACCAAACTCTTCACCAGCCGAGGGAAGAATCATATCGGTATGTGCTTCAGGAATTGTTTTAGCATAACCAAGTCCGGCACCCTGCCCGGTAACACCACCGCTTGACATAGCCCAGATGCCATTTGCGACCTGGTCGCCACCAAAAACTTCGTTGTTCCACGGGTTTTGCCAAATGGCTTTTCTGTCTACCAAACGCTGTACCGGGCCAGGGAAAAGTTTGGCCAGATAAGGCACCTGGTCGAGCAACATAAAGCCCGCCATTATTACTAATGCCATTACTGCCGACTCACTTAATCTTTTCTTTTTAATAAGCATGTACAATAACATTACGCCTGCTGTAACACCTGTTGCAATCCATGCATTTTTTGTAAACCAGGTAGTTAATATGTACAGCACGATAGTGCCTGCCATGTATATAAAATCGCCCCTAGAAAAAGAAAATAAAATGATGAATGTAAAACAGCAAACCATTGCCGGGCCAAGGTCACCCAGTATTAAAAACAATAGTATCGTTGCTAAAATCGCGATCAACGCAAATGCAAAAAAAGACGACCGTTTGTTCCAGGAAGTATATTCTGCAATAAATTTTTCATTGGCAGAAAAATAGCCTGCTAAAAAAATGATGACTACAAATTTTACAATTTCACTCGGCTGAAATCCAAAAAGATTTACTTTAACGCCGCTACCTTCAGGGCCAGTACCAAACAAAATAGTTAGCATTAATAAACCTGTTGCCACAATGGCCCACGGCCACCCGTTGGCGGCACGCCTGTTCCATTTAAAAACAAACAGGCGATACAAGTAGGAATCGGGCGTAAAGCGTTTCAAATCGAAAAGCAATAAGACTACAATCCCAATGATGCCCGCACCAAAATAGGTAAGTGTACTCTTTGCTAAAAATCGATCACGCAAGGGATCCTGCAGACTAAACAGCGTTAAAAAAGACAACCCTGTTAATATCATTATAATAGGCAGAATGAATTGATCGGCCCTGGGAAAACGAAGGGAAAGAATGAGGTGCAATAAAAAAAAGGATCCAAAAAAAATCCCGAGGATCAGCTTATACCAATAAGTAATTTCTTCCGGTGTTCTTACAATCAATGCCTTTTCCTTTTTAAGGATACTGAAATCTTTTGTCGAAAAAAGATGCATGTTATGCGGCGATTGTTTGAAAATGAAATTCGCGTCCGCATCTAATTGTTGTATGCCCTGCGATTTACCAAACTGGTAGCCAGGTTGCAATGGCAGCACTTCATATGATTTATTTTCTGGCAATCCGGTAAAAGCAAATTTCCCAGTAGCATCTGTTCTGGCAAATGCACTAAAAGTTTCCAGTTGTAATTTATTCAACGAATCGGGTTGGTATACTTTTCTGATGCCGTTACTAAATACAATTTTTTTATCCGCTACTTCTTCACTTGACTGTTCATCGGCCAAACTATCCTGCGGCACTACCAATTGCAACCGAACCAAAACGCCGGCAGCGGGCGCAGCATCTTTATTTATTGTACCCGAAATACTGCGGGTACCCATATTAACTGCTGTTACTGAACCAACCTGTAAAGGATGATTTAATTCAGCATCAAACAACGTTGAATCGTCGCCATCAAAACCAAGCAATGTTCTTGAAACCATCGCCCTGCGCTGGTATCTTTCGCCGCCCCTGCCATAAGCATCCGATGCAGAAAGATCGTATTTGCTTTTATTCAGTTCCCCAATATTGTCTACAGGTTCCAGTTGCGTGCTACGACCTTTATCAACAGTTGTCGCTGCTAACTCAATATCTTTTGGATCCTTAAAATAAAAAGCCTTTGTAAGCAGCGTTCGCATTTGATCACCGGGATTACCAGCGTTCAAATTCATCATGGTGCCATTCTTCATGCGCACATTCACCTCAGCAAAATCTTTTTTCAATACTTCAAAAAGGCCGTAAAATAAAAAGGCCATTACCACTGATACCAGTAATAAAAAAACGCGTTCGATATTTCTTGCGCTAAAACTATTGGAACTGGAAGCCATGTTCGCGGATAAATTATTTTCTTAAGGAATCGGTTGTAAAAAGATTACCGGGAATATTGCCTTTCATTGGTATGCCATCAGGAAAATCGAATTGCTGCATAACAGGAACAGTGCAATTTATAAAACGAATTTTTTTTAAATGAATACCTGTTTGCTGCGCCCAGATTGCCGCATCAAAATTTTTGAAAGTCAAACTATCAAATACCACGTAATCACAGTTGTCTGACAATACAAATGCCGGCCCTTTAAAGCTGGAGTCACTTATTATTATAGCGCCGTTTCCATGAATAATCAACGAATCTTTATTAATAAAAATAGTATCAGAAATAACAATTGGTTGCGATGAAGAATCAGTAGTAATAAAAACGGATTGCTGCAGTGGTTTGTTGATGCTGTCCATTAATGCCTGTTCTGCAACATTTCTTTTCTTAATTAAAACAGGTGTAGCATTTACTACAGCAGCGACAGATTCTTTATCCCGTGTTTGCATGAATAACCAACCAATCGCCACCAATGCCAATAGCAATAAAATGGACAAAACAGGAATGGCAATTGTAGATTTTTTGTAGCTTTCTGGAACAAGAGGAACATCAAAATTGCTGGTGTCATTATTGGTTTCTGTAAATATTTCTGTCGATTTTTTTTGCCCAGCGGGCTTTATAGCAGTTTGCTGTATTTGCTGCTTATCGTTATGAACCAATACGACTGTTATGTTATCATTTCCACCGGCATTATTTGCTGCATTTACCAATGCTTCTGCTTTTTGTTGCAGCGTTTTATAACCTGTTAAAATAGCAGTCATTGTGCTGCTGTTGATCATATCTGTAAGTCCATCGCTGCATAGCATAATCAGATCGCCGGGCAAAAAAGGAGAATCACCTGTTTCAATATAATCATCGGCATCTATAGCTGTATCAAAACCCAGTGCCTTATTTATCTCATTACGTTTGGGATGTTGCATGGCTTCTTCTTCCGTAAGCCTTCCATTATCTTCCAGAAACCCAACAAACGATTGATCCTTTGTAATTTTTATCAGCGATTTATCCCGCAACAAATACAGTCTAGTATCACCAACATGTGCATAGTAAAATTTATTATTGTCAATATCTGCCAACGCTAAAGTAACCACACATGCCATCTGGTTATTGTTTTCGTTGTTCTTGATTTTCTTTGCTTCCTGTATGTTATTACCTGCATTAATCACTGCCTGTTTCATCTGGCCAAAAACATCACCGGTATTTTTCGATAATGCTTTTATGATCGTATCTTTTGTAATGGCAGCAGCTATCTCACCACCTTCATAACCACCTAATCCATCAATTACACAGGCGGTGATAAACTGGCGGTTCAGTTTCTCAGCAATGAATGTGTCTTCATTGTTGGTACGCTGTTTACCCGTATCTGTTATGCCAAAATAGTTTTTAGCCATTGTTGTTATTTGATTGCTTTATATCAATAAAATTGGCAACAAGAATCAGGAATGCGATCACCAATAAACCAATAGATAATATTTCCCGCATGTGATTTTTTTATGCTTTAAAAATGTTGATACCGGCAATACCGTTTAATACAATGCGTGAGTTAACCGGTAATTCCACCCAGGTTGGATTTGCTGCAACACTCATCGCCACCTGCTTTTCATTCAGCATGGTTTTTTCACCAAATGATGCGAGGTAAAATTTATTTTCGTTCTTATTAAACTGAATTTTTAAATGCGGCGAATCGACCCATTCCGATGGTATATTAAACATATCCGGCGCATCCTTCATTTCATCTTTACCCGATACTGTGATTTCATTTTCCTTCATTAAAAATTCGATCTTTTTACCAGTATAACCTTTATCGGGAATAATAGCTTCGAGCCTTGCGAGTACCGCTTTACCACCCGCATTAAGACTACCTTCTTCGAGCACAAAATCCTCGCGGTAAGGCACTTCATAATACCCTTCGCTGTAAAAAGTAAAGCCCTGTAAAATATCAGGATTAATATCAAAGGTTTCGGCAATACCCGTTTGCCTAGGTATATAAGTTACGCGAAGATTTTCCTGCTTTTTTGGGGTGGCGGCACCTTCCGGCAATAGTTTTCCAATAAAGCTTTTATCGCCACGCGGATAATCGGGATGCGATACAAAACGAAAAACCCATTTATTACTGGCGGGTTCAACCGTTTTGTCTTTCTGCCGATAATCTTTCAAAATGCTGTAAAACTTTTTGATAGATTCCTGGATGATTAAACCGAAAATGCCTTTTTTATGATGCATGAACTCATTGAAATCATCGGGATTAAAACAGATGATGTATTCATGATAAAAAACCACGCGGTTGGCAAACGACAACTGCGATATCGATTCCTCAAATTTCTCAACAATATAATGGTACACGTTATCGGGCGTAAGCACCGGAATTGGATTGGTAATAAGGCGGGCTTCTTTTTTAAGAAACCAATCATGTAACCCGATACGTTGCCAAAGGGAAGCCTTTGAATTCATATTTATTTATTATGCTTGTTTCAGTGGTTGATTAATAACGAGTTTACACATAAGAACTTATAAAGCGTTACTTTTTTTTCCCGAAAAGTTTCTGGAAGAATCTCTTGATTGGCCGCTTCCGTTCTTTCTTTTCCCCTTCATTCCTTGTTTCATTCGACGCGTTCGAAGCAATAGCTTTTTTCTGCGGTGGTTCGTGCACTTTTAAATTTTGCTCATTAATAATATTCAACACCACGCCGTTGTACATTTTCAGGTGCACTTCATTGTCTTTCCAAACCGGCGCTTCTGTGCTGTAAACCGTTTCCCTTTTGCCGTCAATAGCAGGCGTTGCGGTAGCGCTGTAAACACTGTCCCAGGTTTTGCCGCTGTCCAGCGAAAACAAGAAATTCGACCGCTCTACATCGTAGTAAACATTTTTGGAAGGATAGTAATAATACTCGTCGCCGGTATGCGAAAGGTCCAGGTTTTTACAAGATACAATGAAAACGGCAGCAAAAAAGATCCAAAGATTGGCAGGCCGTAATTTCATTGTGGTAGTTATAAAAGCCATGGTTAAAATATCATTCCAACTGGTGAGCTTACAAGCATTGGCAATGCGTATGAACCGGTTACAGGCAAAGTAAGGCAAGAAGTATAGACGCTGATGATTAGTTATTTGTTGTTGGTGTGATTGGAGAAAAAGTTAACAGGTTGATAAGGTGTAAGTTGATGGTTTCAAAAGGTGGAAAGTTGACAAGGTAGTGCCGCCGGAAGTTTCCTTCATTAATACCTGCTTTTCCAGCAAATCCAGTATATCTCTCAACGCGGTATCCTGCGAA
>JBKJNG010000113.1:0-5186 GCA_046596065.1 Phnomibacter sp.
TTCATTAGATGGTAAACGCGACTTTTATCGGAAAGACACGTATAAACAAGATTCAGACAAATGATTACAGGGAGGAACCAAACGGGAAGTAATTGTGAAGACAAATGCATTACTCCAAAAACAGCCTATTGCAGAGAGTTTGCTCACCTTTTAAAGGAGCTTTCAGCCTGCTTATTTAAAGACCCGCAGTCTGTTAACCTTCAAACTATCATTTAACGAACGAATATAACCTGTATGATAAAAGTAAATATTTGCTGTTTTTTTATGCTGCTTGGTAATTCGGTCTACCCACAAAATATGGACACTCCAATAAAAACGGCTTTGGTTGCTGACAAGGATGGCTATACATTGACAAGGGTTGGAAAACCTTATTTCATAAAAGGCGCCGGTGGCACCAGTTACACAGACCGTTTGGCCAGTTATGGAGGGAACTCCATACGCACCTGGAGTAGCACCGGGGGTGCAGCAGTATTAACTAAAGCTGCAGAGTTAGGATTAACCGTAACCATGGGTTTGGATGTAGCCCGCGAACGGCATGGATTTAATTACGACGATAGCGCCGCAGTTAAACAGCAGTTGGAAAATTTGCGGACGGAAGTACGTAAATATAAGGACTACTCCGCTTTGTTAATTTGGGGTATCGGTAATGAGCTTAACCTGGAGTATAAAAACCCAAAAGTTTGGAGTGCCGTTAATGCTATTGCCGCAATGATCCACGAAGAAGATCCACATCACCTGGTTACGACCATGCTGGCAGGTGTAAACAAAAAAGAGATTGATTATATTAAAGCCCGCTGCCCCGAGCTCGATTTGCTTTCGGTGCAGGTATATGGCGGGCTGGCAGGGGTGCCGCAGCAAATGCGCAACGCGGGTTGGGAAGGGCCATACATGGTAACGGAATGGGGGCCAACCGGTCATTGGGAAAGCCAGCAAACGCCATGGAAGGCAGCCATAGAAGAAACCAGTAGCCAGAAAGCCGCTGTTTATAAAAGCAGGTATGAAGCATCTATTAAACTGGATAAAAAATGTGTGGGTTCCTACGTTTTTTTATGGGGTCAAAAGCAGGAAAGAACACCTACCTGGTACGGCCTCTTTACCGAAAAAGGTGAAGAATCGGAAGTGGTGGATGTAATGCAATACCTATGGACAGGAAGCTGGCCTGCAAACCGGGCACCGCATGTTGATTCGGTATTGTTGAACCATAAAAAAGCAGCTGATATTATTTATCTGCAGCCAAATAAAATCTACCCAATCCATGTATTTGCCTTTGACAAGGATAAGGATAAGTTGACAGTTACTTATGAATTGCTCCCGGAAAGTACGGACCTGAAAAATGGTGGTGACAGGGAATCACGACCCGCTGCCATGCCTGGTTTGGTGACCATCAAAAGCCTGGAACATGCCGTTTTAAAAACACCTGCATATGAAGGCGCTTACCGGCTGTTCCTTTATATCAGTGACAGGCATAACAAAGTAGCTACTGCCAACATCCCTTTTTATGTGAAGAGGAGCAGATAAATATTGATTTAGCATTAGACTGCTAGCTTTCATTAAAAAAACACATTATTCGTATTAGCATTTAATGTGCAATTGATTTTATCAGGATTGATCTGCCTTTTAAACAACACCTCTCTTTTCCCCCAGTTAAAAAATAAGCCGTTACAAGTTTGTTATTACAAATACCGCAAACAGACCATATCGTACAATTTTTAATGTTAATTTGCTCACGGAGATGCAATTTGTAAGCAGCTCATGTCTATGGTATGCGCTTGCCGAATTTTCAATTAAGATTGCTATTTGTGTTTGTTATTTATGTGAACCAATATTTGTTCGCACAAACGTGCCCGGACGATTACTTCCTGGTGACGTACAAGGCCAATGCGAACTTTGAGATCTCACAATCCATACTTACATCTACTAATGAATTGATTTGCGCAGGCAGTATCAGATCTATTCAGGGAAGCGCAATAAATTCTGATTGCTGGATTGCCCGAATGTCGCAAAATGGTAGTGTGTTATGGTCCAGGCAGGTAAAAATCCCAGGTTTTAGTTTCGCAGCTTTGTACGACATTGTACAGGGTTCTGATGATTCTTATTATGCAGTTGGCGAAGCGGGCAATGTTGGAGGAGTTTCTACAAATATTAATGTGAAAGGTATAGTGCTTCACATTGACAAATATGGCAACCTCCTGCAATCATTAAGTTTACAGATTTCCTGGCCGCAGGAGGATCAAACCATTTTTAAAAGTATTAAACGAACCAGCGAGGGAAATTTTGCTATTGGCGGTTATAACAACATTGAGACTTTTAGCTCGGGCTCCACCAACCTCACAGGAGTGTTGTTGCTAATGGACAAATCGGGTGTTGTTAAGTGGATCACCTCCTATTCTTCACCCAGGTATGTTCTGCAATATCTTTACAAAACCAAAATTATCGAAACTAAAAATGGTCAGTTGGTAACCGCTTTGGTTGCACAGGAATATGATTCAGGCGATAGTGCCAAGCCTTCGAGTGCATTTTATATTATTGGCGTTGACAAAGTCACCGGCGCCAAAAAATGGGATGTTGTTTACCCAAATCTGCGGAACATAGCTTCAGTATCGAATTCTTATGTTTCACATATTTCAGAAATGCCGGGCGCCAATATCTCATTCGGTTCTTCATTCTCAGGAACGTCGTATTCCGGCGGAAACTACAATGCAAAAGGTGTTACCCTGGTAACCAATTCCACGGGTAATCTTGTTTATGCGCAATCGTATTACAATAAACGCCTGGGAATGGCCTTAACCGCGGGTGTTGGCCTTAATGAAAATGGTGACCGAATGCTTTTTATGGATGATGCGGCCGACAATCTGCTCGTTACAATTGATAAGGATGGACAAGTTCTTTCCCAAAGGGCATTTGGGGGTTCGGTATATAGCCCGGTTGCAGTATCACTAAACCACACTAAGGAAAATGGCAACTATCTTTTTATGAACGATAGACTACTAGGAAACGTTATTCATTTGTACAAAACGGATACGTCCAGGTCTATAGAGTGTGTCAACATCGATGCCAATATAATTGCAGAAGATGCTACTAACTTTTTTCATGAGACAACGGGCGAAATGAATGTCCTTAATAAACCAGACGTCGATTTTGGAATGCCTGCGTTGCCGGCAATTATTAGTGATTTTGCTATTACTCCGAAATCTTCGTGTAGAAAACGCTGCTGTACAGAAACAATGGACACAGTTAGCTCAGTTAAAGTATGCGATGCCAAAGTTTACATATTGCCAAATAATGAAGTTGTTAGTTTTTCTAGCACTTATTATATTCGTTACAAGGCTGCATCTGGGTGTGACAGTATCGTATTTTATCCGGTTATTTTTTCGCAGAAACCATCTCTTGATCTGGGGCCTGATGCATGCCTGCCAGACAGCCATACCTTAACATTGAAAGCTGATACCGGGTATGGAACATATAATTGGATGAATACTTTTAGCAACAACAACTTTTTTAATGTTCAACTTCCGGGTACCTATTGGGTACAAGTAACCAACATTTGCGGTACAGCCACGGATAGCATAGAAATTACTGCAAAATGTTCTTCCGAATTTTTTTATGCCTAATGCTTTTACTCCAAACAGTGATGGAATTAATGACGATTTTGGCATAACAAAATACAATACAAACCGTTTAATACGGCTAAGTATTTATAATGTATTTGGGCAAAAAATTTTTGAGACGACTGATAGTAAAAAGCGATGGACCGGCACTTACAAACAAATTCCACAACCGACAGGTGTGTATGTTTATCATCTCCAAATGAGCACACTGGCCGGCAACAATATTGAAACCAAAGGCACATTAAATTTGATTCGCTAATTGATACACTGCAGTTTAAAAATCACATTCATTTTCTCCGGCAATTACCGGTCATTCTGAATATAATAAATTCATTTCCCCGCCACCCACTTTACAGCATTCCTTAGCAGCAACTGGTATTCCGGCAACTCATGTGCGGCGGCATCATGCCCCAAAGCAATTGACACGATCCTTGCCTTTGGATGCTTAACGATAAATACGGATGGATAAACTTTATCTGAACCTTCAGCATTACTGTTTGCTAAAACTATGATGCCTGGTCCTGCCACATCCGGTTGGTAATAATAACGTTCATCTTTGATGGCAAACTGTCTTTCTACGCCTTTAGTTACAGGATGATCACTTTCAGTTACGTTCACATGGAATTCACCATATTGGTCGTGGCCGTTGGACCCGCCACCGGCAATTTGAAGATTATATTCGGGCCAGTCTTTCCAGTTATACCAAAGGGTGGCATGGGCTAAGATGATTCCGTGCCCAGTGTTTACAAATTCAAAAATTGCCTTACGTGTTCCCGTATCATTGACTGGCTGATTGTTGCACAGGAGGAGTACATCGGTATTTAATAAATAATATACAATAGAATCCGGATTGCTGGTATAAGTTACAACAGCAAGGCCACCCGCTTCTAATGTGGCTGCATCTGCCTGGTGGTACCAGCGATCAAAGTTGTGCGATGAACCGCCGCCAACCAGCAACACGCGTATGCTTTTGGAATGGTTTGTTGCAGCCGTCAATTTCACTTCGGAGCAACCAGTAATCAGCACTGCTATTGAAGCGAGGAAAACATACCTGTGTGTGATATGGCGAGCCATCATTTCATTAAAACTTTGAACCTGCTTACCGGGAACAAACATGAGCAGGAGTCGGCTTAAAAAATTGTTCATTATCAGCCGTTATCTTTTGTTATATAGTTGGAGATAATAAGGCCGCGAAACTGCTGAAACATCAATACCAGCCACGTTATAATCCTTTAGTGTGAATACATTATCTTTTTCCGTTGTTTAAAATGTTATGCCGACTTAACCAACGAATCAATACAATGTTTAGGCGACACCATAAGCAACATCTATTTTTCAGACAGTACGGAATCCAGTCTAAAAATAAGTTTATATAAACCGACATCTATTAACTGCCCTCCACCGGCCTGGTGGCAATAAACAGCAATGTTGTTAACTGCCTGGGGTTTTAACGCCTTTTGTGCTGCGTCGTTCAACGGAAACAAGACATAATCTGATGAATGTCCTTTAGCCGATGCTGCCAGAATTCCGTTGATATATATTTCATAATCGTCGTCGTAATAAATGCGAAAGGATAAG